>CAZNWQ010000082.1:0-5557 GCA_964576965.1 uncultured Dehalococcoidia bacterium | reverse complement strand
ATCCACGGTTAATCCCTGATATGTTACAACTTCTACATTTTTTATGTGTTTCAAGGCTTCTGTGCATAATAGTAGTCTCTCCTCTGTATTGAACATGAGAGACTTCGTGGATCGCGTGGAAACCACGGCTACGTAGACTTTATCGAACATCTGTGAGGATCTGGTAGCTATGTCTATATGTCCGAAAGTGATTGGATCGAAACTACCTGGATATAATCCTGTTGTCAATAAACTGATCCTCCCTATATATAGAACAGATTGTATCACCTTGACGTGATTCTTTTATCAGTTTGAATCCTTTATATTCATCTTCTAGACCGTGCCGCTTTGAGTGTCCGGTTGCAAGTAAAGCGCCGGGCTTAGCTATTACACTCACTGTATTCAAAATATCATGTATGGGCCCTAGCGAATATGGCGGGTCCATCAATATTATGTCGTAGAAGCTATTGATAGATTTTAAGGCTTTTTCTACTTTCATACAATGGACCCGGGATTGACTAGAGAATCCCATATTAGCCAAACTTCTTCTCAGAAGGCTGCATCTTTTAGCATTTGATTCTACAAAGTCTACCCACGACGCACCTCTGCTTAAGGCTTCTATTCCTAACGTGCCGGTACCAGCATAAAGGTCAATGACCTGTTTACCATATAATCCATCTGATTCGAGTATGGCAAACAATGAGGATCTGACCCTACCGGTGGTAGGCCTGGCCCCCAAGTTTTTGTGACTGACTATTTTATGGCCTTTAGCCTTCCCAGCTATTACTCGCAAGCTTACAACCTTGTGGTGACAAGTATATACAATCTTGAGCGTGTTGATTTTACCATAGCCTATGTATAGCGTAAAGTTTGTGGTACAGCACAGTTAGAATCCAACATTTGATTCTATTGGGAGTGTTCCAATGTCATGTGGAGGTTGTACGTAATCTCTGTTAGTATGTAGGTAGATTTGCTGAGGAATAAAGCATGAAGATATTATTGATAAACGGACCTAATTTAAATATGTTGGGTAACAGAGATCAAGGATTATATGGTTCATACTCATTGGAAACCATCCAAACGGAAATTATAAGCAGGGGACAGGTTCTAGGCTTAGATGTGGAATGTTTTCAGTCAAACAGTGAAGGAGCCATAATTGATTTTCTTCAAAATAGAGCGAAAGAATCGTCCGGGGTGATTATAAACCCGGGGGCTTTAACTCATTACTCAATAGCTCTTAGAGATGCATTGGTGGATTCTAATTTACCTGCCGTCGAGGTTCATTTGTCAAACATATATGCTCGGGAATCATGGAGACACGTTTCAGTTGTTGCCCCTATTTCTTTGGGGCAAATCAGTGGTTTGGGATACAGGGGATATCTCTTGGCTATGGACTTCATGGCAGATTATCTAAAGGAAGGTACAGGCATTGATGGATAGATTGAAAAACATTAGAGATAGATTTGACGATTATGGAATCGATGGGTTACTTGTGAATTCTCCAGATAACCGAAGATATCTTTCTGGATTTACAGGCACCGCTGGATCTCTTATAATTTCTCGTGATCAAGCCGTATTAGCCACAGATTTCCGATATATAGAACAAGCTACGACTCAATCTCCAGACTTTAGAGTGTTGAGAATATTTGGAGCACTGGATTGGTTGCCTAGTCTGTCGAGAGATCTAGGCATTACTAACTTAGGATTTGAAAGCCAACATTTATCATTTGCAATGCACCAAAACATTAGTCACACTCTGGAATCCGAGGATTTAGGTATAGCGTTAATCCCTGTACATGCTCTTGTAGAGGATGTGAGGAAAGTCAAAGATCAGTTGGAAATGGAGTCACTTGTTCGAGCAATAGATATATCTGATAGAGCTTTTGACGAAGTGTCAAAGACCATATTCGTTGGCCAAACCGAACGGGAAATAGCCTGGCTCTTGGAGAAAACTATGCGAGAAATGGGGGCAGATTCACCGTCATTTGACACTATAGTTGCGGCAGGACCAAATGCTGCGCTTCCTCACCATAGGCCGGATGATACTAAGATCCAGGACGGAAGCCCGTTGATAATAGATATGGGAGCTAAGTACGAAGGGTATTGTAGCGACCTAAGTCGAACTTTGTTTATAGGCACTCCAGATGATAGATTTGTATCAGTTTACGACACCGTTTTGGCTGCGCAACTCACAGCGATAGCTACTGTCCAATCTGGCATGACAGGGTCTGAAGCCGACAACCTTGCGAGATTGGTTATTGATGAGGCCGGATATGGAGACAAGTTTGGTCACAGTTTGGGCCACGGTGTTGGGCTTGAGATACATGAACAACCAGGAGTAGGTCCCGGTTCGCAAACAATTTTGAGCGATGGCATGCCTTTTACAATTGAACCTGGCATATATATCACTGGGTGGGGAGGTGTAAGGATAGAGGACGTGGTTGTGCTAGACAATGGTCGAGCTCGAGTTATCAGTAATGCGTCTAAATTAGACAGGTTAGGTGGATAATGACAATAAGTTATAGTGGGCTCAAAAGAGGGATAGTAATTGTGTTAGATGAGGAACCTTGGCAGGTTGTGGAGTGGAGCCATAAGAAGATGCAACAACGAGCACCAGTGCTAACGCTCAGGCTTAAAAATTTACGCAATAATCGTTTTATGGAACGCAACTTACCTGGCAATCAGAAACTTACTCTGGCCGACGTTGACAACCGGGAATGCGAATATCTGTACAATGATGGAGACTATTATTATTTTATGGACTTGCAAACTTTTGAACAGTATCCACTTTCGTTGGATCTGATTGGAGATGCTATCAGATTTTTGAAAGAACAGGATAAACTGGAATTAGTTTTTTATTCCGGCGAGCCAATATCGTTCGATTTACCCACTTATGTGGAATTGGTCATAGCTGACACACCGCCTGCAGTCAAGGGTAACACTGCTCAGGGTGGCACAAAGCCTGCTACGTTAGAGACAGGATTGAAGGTGAATGTTCCGTTTTTTGTCAATAATGGAGAGACCATCAGAATTGATACTCGAACCAGTGAATATCTTGAAAGAGTATGAATAGATAACATGGTTCCACTGGTTCTTTGATGCTTGTCGTTTCCTATTTGAAAAGGCTTGGTTGATTTATTTTGTTCTATATTGTATGTCAACGGAATGAACGATGACTCTTTACTCAGTATCACAGATAACTAAACATATAAAAGACATATTTGATTCAGATGAAGTACTAGCTGACTTATGGGTCAAAGGTGAGGTGTCCAACCTGTCTCACTCAGCTGCTGGTCATTTTTACTTTACTTTAAAAGATGCAACAAATCAGATTAAATGTGTGATGTTTAGACCTGCTTATGGTAACGAACATTTAATGAATGGTGCATCTGTGTCTGTTCATGGCAGGGTATCCATATATGAAGTTCGCGGAGATATGCAGCTCTATGGCAACTTGGCGCAGCCAGAGGGTGTGGGTGAGCGTTACTTAGAATTGGAATTGTTAAAATCCTCTCTTGAGCAGGAAGGTCTGTTTTTAGATAGTAGGAAGCGGAAACTTCCGAGATTTCCAAAAAAAATAGGAGTAGCGACCTCTCCCAATGGTTCAGTTTGGTATGACATACAGAATGTGATATCACGTAGATTTCCACTTGTTGAACTGGTATTGGCCCCGACTTCAGTGCAAGGTGAATCTGCTCCTGATGGTATAGTCCAAGGGTTACGTTTATTGAATGAAATGGCAGATATTGATTTGATAATCGTTGCAAGGGGAGGGGGATCCGCTGAAGAACTATGGGCTTTTAACGAGGAAATTGTTTGTAGAGCTATATATGGGAGCAAAGCCCCTGTGATAAGCGCGGTCGGTCATGAAACAGATGTTACTCTATCTGACTTAGTGTCTGACTATAGAGCTCCTACTCCGTCTGCTGCGGCTGAAGTAGCTGTTCCAGACATGCAGGAGATATCTGAAAAACTGTATTATGATTTTATAGACATTGGAAATATTACTAAGCAATATATTGATTTAAAGAAACACAGAGTAAATGAATTGACCAGAAATTTGAAAGGCTATGTTCCAAACTTCGACAGTTTAAGGCAAAGATTAGACGAATTGACACAGCAATCAGGCAAAACATTGATACACAAGAACGATGTAATGAAAGAAATACTTAACGCTATGAAATCTAGATTGCAAGCTTTAAACCCTGAAAATGTTCTGTCCCGTGGATATTCTATTCTACAAAAATCCAGAGATTCGACGATTGTTTTTTCTAAAAAACAGGTGCAGGGTAATGAGGATTTGGTGGTAACTCTTAAGGATGGCAAATTGGAAGTCAAATCGAAGTAAATCGTACACCTAGTATTTTGATTGTAATATACTGCAATCACTGTAACTTTTGAGAGGATATTATGAGCACCAATAATTTGAATGAAGATGGTAATTTATCGTTTGAAGACGCTTACACTCTATTAGAGGAAAAGGTTTCAACTCTTGAGCAGGGTGGTTTATCACTAGAAGAATCAATACTATTGTTTGAGCAAGGTATGAAATTATTGAATGTTTGTAGTGAACTTCTTACTAATGCCGAACTGAAAATCACTAACTTGCAAAACATGTATTCTGACAAAGCTGACATATCACAAGATAGTGTAGAAGAAATCGATGAAGATTGATCTTCACGTTCACACAAGCTTTTCTCCAGATTCATTTACAAATCCTGAAAAAGCGGTTTTAAAGGCAGCTAAAACCGGATTGAACTGTATAGCCATAACTGATCACAACACAATCGAGGGAGCCTTAGAAGCAAAGCGTATATTTGGTACTAGCGTGATAATTGGCGAGGAGATAAAGAGCCTGGGGGGAGAGATTATAGGACTGTATCTCCAAGAATGTATTCCAAAAGACTTGTCAGCTTTGGATACCGTGAAGCGTATAAAGGATCAAGGTGGATTAGTATCCATACCTCATCCTTTCGATTACTTCAGGAAATCTGTAATTGACAGAAGCTCTCTGGAAGAGATTTTAGGCTATATTGATATTGTAGAGTCTTTTAATGCACGCAATACCCTTAAGAAGAGCAATATGAAAGCTCTTGCGTTTGCTACGTCAAATCATATAATTTCGTCAGCTGTCAGCGACTCACACACCTTGATGGAAATTGGACGTACATATATGAATGTTCCTCAGTTTGATGGAACACCTATTGGGTTAATGGAATCTTTAGAGAGTGCAGAATTGATTTGTAGGCCAATAAATCCGATGATACATGTTTTAACAACAATGACTAAAATAATGAAAAGATTAAAGGTGAAAAAATATTAGGAATGGTGATGAATTGTTGTCGTTAGGTTGGTTTTCTACAGGAAATGGAGACGGGTCACTAGGATTGTTCAACGACACGATACGCAATCATCATAACGACAGAGCCAGGAACTTCAGATAAACAAAACTGATTGATATCCACCTTCTTCGACAGAGCCAGGAACTTCAGATAAACAAAACTGATTGATATCCACACCTTCTTCAGACGTCGGGGGAGCGTCCACCGACACTGATAAAACGCTCTTGAGCACTCCC
>CAZNWQ010000081.1:0-5729 GCA_964576965.1 uncultured Dehalococcoidia bacterium | reverse complement strand
TCAGACATTTGGTGAAACTTGATTACCTGGAGGCATAAATGACCATCACTAGGGGAAAAACAGACGACAGGGACTCTCAGAGAGGCGATAAAAATTTGAATGATGTGCTAACTGCGTTGAGCGCAGCAGGTATAACTGATCCAAATGTGGCAAAAAAAATAGCGGCCTCGCTCGATGAATCTAGATCCACTGCTGAATCTGCGGATCACAACATAGTAGATACTGGAATATCGGATAACGCGATGGTCGTATTGAAAAAACGGTATTTTATGAAAGATAGTAAAGGCAATGCAGTGGAGAATTCTTGGAGTGATATATCCAGAAGAGTAGCCAGAGCTATTGCTGAAACAGAACTACTATACAATCCCGAAGCAGATGTAAGTTATTGGGAAGAGAAATATTATAGTGTCATGGTCAGTTTGGAGTACGTACCAAATTCCCCTACTCTTATGAACGCGGGGACAGGTGCCGGAACACTATCAGCTTGTTTTGTGATGGGATTAGAAGACAGTATGGAAGGTATAATGGAAACCGCTAAAGAGGCTGCTTTGGTTCAAAAATTCGGTGGAGGAACTGGATTTGCATTATCCAAAATAAGACCAAAAGGCTCTCCAATAGCTACAACACATGGTAAGGCATGTGGTCCGATAGCTGTGTTAAAACATCTGTCCTCAGTGTCGACTTTAGTTACTCAAGGTGGTAAACGAGATGGGGCTAATATGGCGGTTATGGATGTTCATCACCCTGATATAGAAGAGTTTATTACTTGCAAAACACAAGAGGGTCAGATACACAATTTTAATGTATCGGTTGGTGCCAGTGAAGTATTTATGCAAGCCGTAAGCAAAGGTGAGGATTACGAACTCAAGGATCCCCATAGCGGGGAAGTATTGGGGACTCTGAATGCAGGAAAAATATTCGATAATATTATAGAGGGAGCTTGGCTTAATGGAGAACCAGGAACGATTTTCCTGGACCGTGTTAACCAGGATAATCCGACTCCACATATAGGGGAAATGATCGCTACCAATCCGTGTGGTGAACAGCCTCTGCTTGCCTATGAGTCTTGTAATCTGGGCTCAATTAACCTTGCAAAATTTGTTCTATTTGATGGAAGCGAAGCCAAAGTTGATTGGGATCGTTTGGCAGAGGTGACGAGTATTACAACCAGGTTCTTAGATAATGTCATCGATGCCAACAGATACTCAGTACCGGCTATAGAGGAAATGACAAAAACTACACGCAAAACTGGACTTGGTGTAATGGGATTCGCTGATATGTTGGTGATGATGAACATGGCTTATAATTCTCAAGAGGGATTGGATTTAGGTCGCGAGATTATGAGATTTGTAAAGGAACATGCAGATGCGACATCTGAGGACTTAGCCGAAGAGCGAGGAGTGTTTCCTGGATATGAAGGTAGTATATATGAAAAACAAGGACGCCCTATGCGTAATGCGTGTAGGCTTACAGTCGCACCAACTGGTACTATATCTATGATCGCTGGTTGCTCCAGTGGCATAGAACCACTTTTCTCTCTCTGCTATCACAAACACAATATATTGGAAGGGGAAAGTTTACTCTACATAGATTCTAATTTCGAACGTATGGCAAGAGAACAAGGGTTTTATAGTGACGAATTGATGGAATATCTTGCTGATGGAGGGTCTATACAGGATCGAGATGATGTTCCAAGCTCTGTTAAAGATATTTTTGTAACAGCTGGAGATATATCACCAGAATATCATGTTAGGATGCAAGCTGTGTTCCAAGAGAGCGTAGATGCCGCTATATCTAAGACTATTAATTTCCCTAATTCAGCTACTAGAAACGATGTAAGAACCGCCTATATGTTGGCTTGGGAGTTGGGATGCAAAGGCATAACTGTTTATAGATCTGGCAGTAGAAATCTTGAAGTTTTGACATCTGGTTCGGCGAAAACGGAATCAGCGGATTATGTATCTATTAATGCTGGTGACGTACAGAATGCTATTCACGATAACCAATTAAACAAACCGGCCCCAAGACCTGCTCAAGTGAGTGGGATTACAGAAAAAGTGCGGACTGGTCATGGCAATATGTATATCACTATAAACTCTAGAGAGGGTCAACCATTTGAAATTTTCTCCAACTTAGGCAAGGCCGGCGGTTGCGATTCTGCTCAGCATGAAGCTATATCACGGCTGGTTTCTTTGGCTTTACGTTCTGGTATAGAACCAAGTGAGTTGGTTGAACAACTCCGTGGTATAACCTGTTGCCCTCAATGGGATGATGGCAAGCTGGTTCGTTCAGGACCAGACGCCGTAGCATTAGTTTTAGAAAAACATACTGGTAGCAATAATGGTGAGAATAACCTCGTGACTTATGCCTTGCAGCCAGGTTTGCCACTTAAATCCGATACTAATGGAAATGGAGTAATTGGTAAGGCAGCGTGTCCAGACTGTGACGGGTTTTTAGTGTATCAAGAAGGTTGTGAAATGTGCCCATCGTGTGGGTATTCCCGTTGTGGATAGAGCACACTGGATATTGATTCTGAGCTTAATTTGTGATGAACACACCGATTCTCGGTGATACGTGTGAGATCGGTGTGATACGGGATAGACGCTTGGCGTCTATGGATAAACCTAATCCGCGCTCTTGCTAGAGGGAGCGTGCAAACAAGGCGGCCTCTTTTTGGGGCCGCCTAGCATTGTAACACATTTTTTTATTATAATGGCTAGGTGGAGTTGTTAAATGGATAATTTACCTGTAATAGGCATAACAATGGGAGATCCCGCAGGGATAGGCCCAGAAGTTATAGTAAAGGCATTGAATGAACGTTGGTTAACTGATTCTTTTCACCCTTTAATAATTGGAAACCTCCATTTGTTATCTAAAACAGCCAAAGATTTGGGATGTGATCTAGAATTTGCGGAAATTTCTTCTGCACAAGATGCCAGAGTCAACCGAATATCCGTTTTTGATATGGGTAATCTGAATCCAGAAAATGTTGAACATGGGAAAATTTCTGCCGATTGTGGCCGGGCAAGTGTCGAATGGATTTTGGAGGCAGGGCGAATGGCTCTAAATGGAGAAATAGATGCCATTGCTACCGCTCCAATACACAAAGAAGCGGCACAATTGGCAGGATACAACGATATAGGTCATATGGAGTTGCTGCAAAAACTTAGCGGAGCGAAGGAAGTGGCAACAATGTTGACAGCTGGTAACTTAAGAGTTGTACATCTTACGACTCACAGATCCCTTGCAAAAGCTGTTGAATTTGTAAAAAGGGAAAATGTTTTAGCCAAGATAGAACTCACATATAATAGTTTCAGGGAATGGGGTTTTTCAGATCCCCGTATTGCAGTGGCTGCACTCAATCCACATGGCGGTGATGGTGGTTTAATCGGTAGGGAAGAAATAGAGGAAATTGTCCCCGCCGTTAATGATGCATTAGCACTAGGTATCAATGTGACAGGGCCTATACCCGCTGACTCAGTATTTCCGCAGGCCATAAATGATAATTATGATGTTGTAGTTGTACTGTATCATGACCAGGGTCACATACCTATAAAAGTTAAAGATTTTGAAGGTAGTATCAGCATAAATCTAGGATTTCCATTTACTAGAACATCCGTAGATCATGGCACTGCATTCGACATAGCTGGAAAAGGTATAGCAGATGCTACTGGTATGATCAAAACGCTAGAGGCTACTGCTTTCATTGCGAACACTGGTAATCTTCCGGCTGAGTGATATTGAGTCAGGCATGGTAGGAAAAGGATCAGAATATGAAAGATAATGTGAGAGTCTCTTTTATCGGAGGCGGTAATATGGCTGAAGCTATAATATCAAGTATCATCTCAAATGGATTAATTGATCCCAAAAATCTGCTAGTAAGTGAGCCGGTAGAAAGCCGCAGGGAGCACTTGTCTGTGGCGTATAACATATCATCATACTCTGATACCAAGAAATTATTACTTGATATAAATGAATCCAAAACGCCGACTGTTATTGTGATAGCTGTGAAGCCGCAGCAGTTACACCAAGTGACTAGAGAATTAAACAGTATTGTTTCAAAAGAGCATGTAATACTCTCGATAGTGGCTGGTGTTAGTATAGATACATTAACACAATCATTAGGACACGACGCTATTATAAGAGTTATGCCTAATACTCCAGCGCAAATTGGCAAAGGCATGTCAGTTTGGGTTGTTACTGAATCAGTGTCAGACATATATATAGATTTTGCTCGTGAAATGTTGCAAGCTTTGGGATCGGAAATTCTGGTAGACGATGAAAAGTACATAGATATGGCAACTGCTTTGAGTGGTAGTGGACCTGCATATGTGTTTATGTTTTTGGAAGCGATGATAGATGCCGGAGTCTATATAGGTCTATCTAGAGATATATCTAGCAAATTGGCTATCCAGACTGTGCTAGGTAGCATAGAACTTGTGGACCAAACCAACAAACAACCTTCTGATTTGAGGGCTATGGTAACTTCGCCTGGAGGTACTACTGCCGAGGCTGTTTTGGTATTGGAAGAAGAGGGTTTCAGAAGTGCTATACTTAATGCCGTTATAGCTGCATATAACAAGGCTGTACTGTTGGGGAAACAATGACATTTTATAAAGGTTCTAAACATTTTGATTGAAATATTCATAGCCCTGTTTGATTCATTGATATTTTTCTTGACACTGGCAATATTCGCTAGGGTAATAGTAGATTGGCTATTGGTAGCTGGGATAGTTAAATATGAGAATGTTATAGTCACAATACATCAATCACTGGTAGTAGTAACTGAGCCCATTTTGTATCCTATTAGGAAATATGCCAGAATAGGCATGATAGATCTAAGTCCTATGGTAGCTATAATAGTTCTTAGCACACTCGGAAGAATACTCAGTGGTTGATGATTAATCTATTATATTGCTCTTGTTGGTGATCTGGTATATATTAGACTCCTTTTTATCTAGATTTGATAAAAAGAGTTAGAAATGAATTAGGTCACTTAAGGATACAATTTGTTTGAGTTTTGAATTACTATTCTCGTTATTGGAGAATACCCGAATTAGAATGGAAGTTTGATTATAATATGTCTGCTATACCACAGTTACCAGGAATGAAAGATGAATCACCTGATCAGCTACGGGTTAGGGTTGAATTGCAAGATTCAATCGTGTCCCAGTTAACTGATCAGGGATATTTGAGTATAGATACTCCAATAGTTCAACCCGCTGAACTCTTTTTGAGAAAATCTGGTGGTGAATTAGCAAGTCGAATGTATACATTTGATGACCCTGGCGGTAATAAAGTAAGTCTCAGACCAGAATTTACTGCATCTGTGATCCGCTATTACATAGAACACTTATCCGACCTTAATTTGCCAGTAAAGATTCAGTATAGCGGCCCAGTGTTCCGATATGATGAGAAGAAAATATATGGACAATTTAATCAGATAGGTGCCGAAATTCTAGGTGGTAGTGATCCGATCCTAGACGCGGAATCTGTTTTATTAGCGTCGAGTTGTTTGCTAGACGTAGGATTATCCTATAATAATATGCGTATAGTGCTAGGCGATGTCGGAGTTCTGCATTCCATTTTTAGTGGGATGGGTCTGTCTCAAAGAGCTCAGACCTTTATGATATCTGGGTTACTGAAATTAAAGAATGACATTACCGATGTCAATTCACTAAAAAAACGATGCAATTTCTTTGGGTCTGATTAACCCTGTAGCAGGCTCA
>CAZNWQ010000080.1:0-6023 GCA_964576965.1 uncultured Dehalococcoidia bacterium | reverse complement strand
GTTAACCGCATCTAGGGCACTGGTCATATCATGCGATAGATATTTTTATTTGGACGAAAGCACAACACAGAGGAACAATATATCTGAACTACAAAAAACTAGATCAAATACATTACTGATTAGATCCGTAAGATCTGCTATGGACGAAGAGGGCAGAGTTGTGGGTAGCAAATTAAGGCAAACCTTGCAGAGGTTAGATCCAAGTTTTGATTTTCGCACCTTAGGTCATGCTACATTCACGAGATACCTGGAATCCTCCCCAGATCTGAGGATCTCTAGGCCAAAGGGCCCAGGGGATATAGTGGTTGAATTGTTAGAATCTACAAACTCCATTAATACCAAAGATGCTAATGCAGTTGTATCTACAACGGAGGTTGACGGGGAAATATGGGCAAATATAGATGCGGCCTGGTCTAAGCGAGCGTCTCGTTCTGGGAATTCTATGCCTGGACCTTCTGCAGCCATTATAGCAGCGAAAGTTTTAGGAGTTTCTAAACTGAGCTCTTCGAACTACAAAACTCTGCAGAAACTTTTGGATTCAAGTGAAATTTTATCCAAGAGTTGGACCAGAGAAGGCAACTCCATAATCAAAGCATAACTCGTGAGGGAACATTAGATGCAAATAAGTCCCCACGTTTATTCAGTCCATATTGACGACGACTCTTTTTTCCATCCCGGGGGGTCTAATATATTCTTCGTTGGAAATGTGTCTAGCGGTATGTTTATGATAGATGCTGGTGAGAATGATGATAAGTGGATAAATGCCATACTGAATGGATACGCATCTCTTGGCCAGCCAGCAATAAATGGTGTGCTCATTACCCATGGACATAATGATCATGTTGGAGGGTTAAAGCGTATATTGAGTGAAATAGAGGCTCCAGTGTTTTGTCACCCCAAACTTGTAGGTAGATTGGAAAAACTTCTAGGCAGTAAGGTTGTACACCCAATATTAGATAATCAGTCTATAGCTATAACTGAAGATGTTAACTTGTTATCTATATTCACTCCCGGGCATGATGAAACCCACGTTTGCTATTATGTTAACGCAGAGGAAATCATGTTCACTGGAGACACCGTGCTTGGGAGTTCTTCTTCCACTGTACAGGACATGTCCGCGTACATGGATTCGATGCAGAGGCTTTCCACTCATAGGGTCAGTACAATATGTCCAGCACATGGTGCTGTATGTTTTCCTCCTGAAGGTGAACAATTAATTTCCAAATATATCGACAATCGACTAAATAGGGAACGCGCGATAATTAGTGCAATTGGCAGAGGAATTAATACTGTGGAATTAATTGTACAAGAGATATACTCTCCTCAATTAAATAAGGGTCTGAGGGCTGCTGCCTCTAGAAACATTGTAGCTCATTTAGAGAAGTTGATAAAAGAAAAAGTTGTACGTAAGAACCCGATTAACTCTAGTTATGTAACAGTAAGTTAGGGTGGCTAACCCCAGACTATCCCACCTAGAGGTAATCTAGATTGAAGCCTATGCAACATACCATCAGGATCTTGTTGATACATTGTCCTTGTGTGCTCAACCTGTTTTTCCAGATCTGAATCTTCACCAGTCATTCTTTCAGACCAAACTAATTGAGGATTTCTATTTTTTGTATCGGGTTTGTTTCCTAGATAGTGTTGTTCCATCTCATGTTTGAGGTTTTTGGTTTGGCTGACATAATATTCTCCACCGTCGAGACTTAGAACGAACAGGTATGATGTTTTGTGCACTGTATTCTGCTTCAATGTATTAAATTTACCAACTCAGCCCTATTAACGATTCCAGATGTATTATTTCCACTACTTTTTATTATGTAGTGCTTCTAATATTGCACCAGGAGACATAGGTAATCTATCCATTCTAACTCCAATAGCATTATGGATAGCATTAGCTATAGCGGCCATTGGAGGTATTAGTACGGTTTCTCCTACCCCTCTCAGACCAAAAGGATGACGGGCATTCGGCACTTCTATTATTACGGTGTCTATCATGGGCAGATCGAGTGAAGTAGGCATCCTGTAATCAAGGAAACTCGCGTTAGCCATTGTACCGTCTTCGGTGAAGAAATACTCTTCATTTAAAGCCCAACCTATTCCTTGCAGCGCCCCTCCTTGCATTTGTCCTTCGACATAGCTAGGATGTGCGGCCTTGCCCGCATCTATGAAGGTTGTATATTTTAGGAGATCAACCTTGCCGGTTTCTGGATCTACTTCTACATCAACAATGTGTCCTGCAAGTTGAGCACCTACTCCGCCTTGTGTGTCAGATGACGAACAAGTTACAGGGCCTCCGGTACCCATAAGCCTGCCAGCGAGTTCTTTGAAACTAATTGTGTCTTCTGTGTTTTTATTAGATATAAAAACCCCGTCTTCGAATACTATGTCGGATGAGTCTGCATCCCAAAGAAGGGCAGCCCTTTCTGACATTTCCGTTATCACTTGATATGAAGCTAGTATTGCTGCTCTGCCTGTGTCAAATGCTATACGACTTCCCCCAGTTGCACCCGTCCACCCCACAGCATCGGTGTCTACAACTGTGGGATTAACATCATCGATAGATATTCCTAAAACTTCGGCTGCTTGCATAGCTACGGCTGTGCGTGTGCCTCCTATATCTACGGAGCCTGTGATCAGGTTTATAGTTCCGTTAGAATTCACATTTATGGTTGCTGAAGAGCCACTGCCACCAGCATTAAGTCTATATCCGACAGCTACGCCTCTTCCTCTATTTGGACCAGTCAGTTTTTCATTGTAATGTGGATGATCTTTCATGGCTTGTTCTACTTCTTCGCACCCCCACTTTAAATGAGGAACTCCGCTAGGGGCTCTGTCACCCTCATGTACCGAATTAATAATTCTGAAATCCATAGGATCAATTCCGAGTTTTTCAGCAAGTTCATCTATCACTGGTTCCACGGCAAAAGCTGCTTGGGGCTGACCAGGTGCTCTGTATGCCGCCGTCTTTTGTTTGTTTACAACTACGTCGTATCCATCTACTTGCAGATTATCTATCTTGTAAGGGCCGAAACCGCTCATAGCTCCGCCACCAACTGGTGAACCGGGGAACGCTCCGGCCTCGTATGCTAGATACAATTCCCCAGCTGTAATTTTCCCATCTTTCGTTGCTCCCATTTTACATCGCATATAGGTTCCTGATGTTGGTCCTGTACCTTCAAACACTTCTTTTCTGGTCATGGTTATTTTTACAGGCTGACCTGTTTTGCGAGACAGGATTGCTACTAGAGGATCTAGATAAGATATGGTCTTTCCACCAAAACCGCCGCCTATTTCCATTGGTATCACCTTTACCATTGATTCAGGTATGCCAAGAATAGCCGCTGTCGCTCCTCTTATTACGAATGAACCTTGAGTACTTGTCCATATTGTTAGATGGCCGTCTTGGGACCAGTGGCCAGTGGAGGTATGGGGCTCTATGTAACCTTGGTGAACGGTTTGAGTAGTGAATTCTCGTTCCACTACGACGTCTGATTTACTGAACCCTTCATCTAAATCGCCTCTTTTGAATTGTATTAAACCCGCAACATTGCCTTTTACGCCTGTGTCCTCTCCTTTGCCGAATCTATCCACTCTGAATATAGTGGTCAAATTCTCGTGTAAGACAGGGGCGTCTTTCATCATAGCTGCTTTGACGTCAAATATCGGAGTTAGGTGCTCATATTTGACTTCTACAAGATCTAACGCCTCTTCTGCTATATGTTGATCAGTTGCTGCTATAGCTAATATTGCATGACCTTTATACAGGACTTTCTGGTTGGCTAGTATGTTTTCAGCCAACATTCTGATGTTGCCTTGGGTTTCGCCGAAATCCAGACTTTGATCTTTTAGTATAGGGAAATCAGCGGACGTTACTATTGCCTTAACCCCTGGCAATGCAATTGCCTTACTAGTGTCTATAGATAATATTCTTGCATGGGCATGAGGGCTTCTTAGGATTTTGCCGTGTAGCATGCCGGCTAGCTGGATATCAGCACCATATTTTGCCCTTCCAGTCACTTTATCTACACCATCATGGCGGACGGGGCGAGTACCAATTATTTTATATTCCCCGGGATTTACAACTTCTTGTCCAGTAACTGTAGCCATAATTGATTTACCTCCAGAGATTATTGTTTATTTTGATACAACGGGATTATATGTCCAATTTACAAATAAACTTCTTACGACCCTGTGCGGTCGCAAGAAGTTTATTTAGTTCACGAATTGATGTTTAGGATAAGTGTGTATTTGAGGGTGTTTATCCCTTTTTCATCACTTCTCCGGCTTTAAGGACCGCTCTTACTATTTTGTCGTATCCGGTACACCTACAGAGATTACCTGCCAGCCAGAATCTAATTCTTTCTTCATCTGCGTCCGGCTCTCTCTCCAGTAAGTTCTTTGCGGATACTATGAAACCTGGAGTGCATATACCGCACTGCAGCGCTGCCTCTTCCAGGAATGCTTGCTGAACAGGGTGTAAGCTGTCTGCTGATGCAACACCTTCTATAGTAACTATCTCTTTACCTTCTGCCTCTACTCCTAGGATGCAACATGATTCTACTATTCTGCCGTCCATTGTTATGGTACAGGCTCCACAGTTGCCGTCGTTACAGCCCTCTTTGGATCCAGTTAGGTTGAGTACGTCCCTCAATACTTCCAGAAGGCTCTGGCGACTTTCACAGAGGAAGTCTACATCGTAACCGTTGATATTGCTTTGTACGTGAATCTTATCTGCCATGGTTATTATTACTCTCCTTTGGCTCTTGATATGGCTATACGTAGGACTCTTTTGGTAAGTACTCCTACCAAGTGTATCCTTTGTTCTACTGTCCCGCGCATGTCATTGATTGGGCTTGCAGCCTTCTGCGCAGCAGCGGCAGCAACTTCAATGGACGCTTCGTTTGCATCTGCTCCGGCTAGTGAGTTACTGGCTTCGGTACAATAGATTACAGTTGGTCCCACCGATCCGATAGCGATTCTGGCGGAGACTATCTTTTGTCTTGATTCATCTAATTGGACCGACGCACCACAATTGGCTACTGCTATGTCCATTTCATTCCTAGGAATGAATCTCAAGAATGCAGCCCCATAATTGGGTTTTACCGGGGGTATGTTAACTGATACTAATAATTCACCATCTGCGAGTTGATTGCGGCCTGGACCGGTACAAAACTCTTCCACTGGTACTGTTCTTTGCCCATTTGGACCTGCAATTAGGGCTTGAGCGCTTTCGGCAATCAGTGTAGGAATTGTGTCACCACTTGGCGCAGAGTTACACAAATTGCCTCCCACAGTTGCTCTTCCTTGTACCTGTATTCCACCGACTAAAGACGAACAATCTACCATTGCAGGGTATAGCCTTTGTACTTCCGAACTTTCGTAAATCTTATAGTTTTCTACAGATGCGCCTATAGTTAGGCCGTCACTCTGTGAGCATGAGAGCTGATTCAACTCGGGTATGTTTTTTACATCTACCAACCTGTCTATTTGGTATCTGCCACCCCTCAACTGGATCAGAATGTCTGTGCCTCCGGCCAAAGCTTTGGCCTTTGGTCCTTTTTCTGCCATCAACTTGACGGCATCTTCAAGGCTTGTAGGTGCTACGTACTCAAATTCTTGCATGGCTTTTCCTTTTCTAGGGTAAGATCAATTATATCACGAGGATACTATTGGTCAAGAGTAGGTTGTGGGTTTTTGACCACTATTTGTTAAACCATTCATCTAGGTTATCTCGGTTTTGATCTAGCCATTTGGAGTTAAGTTGTATTCGCTCTAAAGATTGCTGAATGGTTCGTTCAGCAGAAGGGGCTGGATTGGCTTGGAAAAACGACTCTACCTCTTCAACTTTTTCAATCTCTGTGAATAGGCCTGTTATGGTTACTAGATTCATTATGGCGAATCCGCCTTTGCCGTACCTTCGGTCGAACTCATTCCAGTTATTTTTAACGAATTCCCAAGTAAGGTCTCTAGCTCCGATGTTGTTGGCGGTTGATACCACTACTAGAACAGTGTCCTGTGAG
>CAZNWQ010000079.1:0-6111 GCA_964576965.1 uncultured Dehalococcoidia bacterium | reverse complement strand
GACAGGGACGGCTTGGTCGACCCTTCTAACGTTATTGCTGCGATGACAGATCAGACTATTTTAGTAAGTATTATGTTGGCTAATAATGAAGTTGGTACCATAGAACCTATTAGTGATTTGGCATTCCGAGTTAAAGAAGAAGCTAAAAACAGAGGCAGGACCGTGGTGTTTCATACTGATGCTGTGCAAGCTCCTGGATACATTGACATTGACGTAAAATCCTTAGGAATAGACATGCTGAGTTTATCAAGTCACAAATTCTATGGACCCAAAGGAACTGGCATATTGTACGTCAAAAGAAATACACCTTTTATTTCTCAACAAATGGGTGGCGCTCAAGAGAGACAAAGACGTGCTGGTACAGAAAACTTGCCTGGTATTGTGGGAACAGCGTTGGCCTTACAATTAGCTGACAAAGAACGTGATGAGAACGTTAAACGGTGTACATTCTTAAGAAACAAGATCATCAATGGAATTCAGGATACTATCCCTGGGGCAAAATTGAATGGTCACCCTACTTTGAGACTTGCAAACAATATTAATTTTTCCTTTACAGGTGTTGAAGGAGAACCGATTTTACTGGGTTTGGATTTCGCAGGCATAGCTGTATCTAGTGGTAGTGCATGCAGTTCTGGGTCATTAGACCCGTCCCACGTATTATTAGCAATCGGCTTATCCGCAGATTTGGCTCATGGAAGTCTGCGGATAACTCTTGGCAAAGATAATACTGAAAAAGAAGCGGATCATATACTTAAAATTTTGCCAGAATTAGTTGATAGACTTAGATCCATGAATTCTTTATCCAAGACTTTATCCTGAAGGACGATAGACAAATGAAACTTTTAGTTTATTCAATAACACTACTTTTGGTTCTCAATACAGTAATCTGGAGTGGTTGTATAAGAACACCTGATAAGGAATATGGTGGAAGAGGTGAGATACTTGCCGTTGGGGCTCACAAACCTAAGCTTATGGATCAGGTTTTGTATAGTGTAAAAGGACAAAACTTTAGTATCAGTTCTAGTGAAGATAATTTTCAGATTGCCGTAGTTAAACTAAGAGTAGTAAACATGAAATCCACACAGGTGACATTGAATGTTGATCGAGACGCAGTAACCATTGTCTCCAAAGATGGACAAACTTTCAGTCCATTTTATCCAGAAGATATGGCTTCTAAGACTTCTGATATACATCCAGAAGGAAATCCATATGGTCTTCATGTGTGGGGCTCGTTCCAGTTGAATAAAGGTTATGAGATTGCAGGGACAGTCTTTTTCGAAGTGCCGAAAGGTTTAGAATTTTCAGATACAATTTGGGATAACGTCGAATACGTAAGAGTCCCATACCCGAAATAATAGTGGTTGATTTATCTATTTGGTCGTTTTGTTGACCAAGTAATTTTCTTGTTTATATTTCGTACAATGCTAGGACCTTCGTATATAAATCCAGTATAAATCTGCACTGTATTTGCTCCAGCTGCTAGAGCGTCTAAGGCATCCTCACCGGTAAAAATGCCACCGCATGCGTTTATCATGAATTTTGCACCCGCGTGTTCCCTGATATCCTTGACTATTCTCAATGTGTGCTGAAAAAGCGGTTTTCCGCTCAAGCCACCTCTGCCTACTGCTAGCCTTGAATCTTCTTGAGGCCATGTATTTGATGCCGTTACACCGTCTATCGAGTATTTCATACACAGATCAACCATTGTCATAACTGCATGGCGTTCATCTTCATTGAAATACATGGGTATCTTCAAAAATACTGGTTTGGTTTTAACTTCTTGGAGTGTTGATAGAAGGTTTTCTAAGTTGTTTGCTTCTTGAAATATCCTGATGCCAGATGTATTAGGGGAGCTTATATTTAATTCTATTCCAGATGCGATTGGTTGAAGTCGCTTAAAGCATTCTAAGAAATCTTCGATTGAGAGACCGGAGATACTGGCGAATACTGGAATGTTAATGTCAGAGATACTTTTTAGATTATTTGCGACTTCGTTTAATCCCATAGATGGAAACCCCAGTGAGTTGATCATTGAGAATGTTTCAGGGTTTCTGGCTATACGTGGTTTTGGGTTGCCGGGTTGTGGTTTCAGTAGTACTGTTCCTCCAACAATATAGCCAAATCCTATGTTAGAAAGAGACTTAATAGAAACACAATCCTTGTCGTATCCAGCTGCCAGCCCTACAGGGTTGGCAATATGCACGTTTCCTATGTAAGTGTTTAGAGACTTGTCTTTGAAGGACAAGAACAGTTTAAATATTTCCCATAAAACACCAATCTTAAACAGAACCTTTGCTAGATTGTGGGCTCTTTCAGCGGGAATCTGAAATAATATGGGTTTGATGAAAGTTTTATAAATCCTCACTACAATTGACCCTGCTCATCCATCTAAGATTCAATGTATACAAGAATATACTACTGATATTTCATTAACAACCATATAGCAGAATATTTAAGGGTTCTACTTTGAGTGTGGTTAATAGGGAATACAGGCACTTATCTATTTACAAAGTCATGCTTGGAAAGTACAATAATTCCACAGAATATTGCTAGATTGACACAAACTTCACAAACCCCTATAGTTATCTCCCTTCTCTGTTTTTTTGATTGAGTGGTTTATATATATGGTATCTGACAAAGAAGAAGCTAAAGAATATGTTCTAACTACAGTTAGAGAAAACGACGTAAAGTTTATCAGGCTGTGGTTCACAGACATACTTGGAGCCCTGAAAGGTTTCGTAATAACAGCCCAAGAGTTGAAAGAAGCCTTAGATCAGGGTGTGGGTTTCGATGGGTCGGCCATAGACGGATTTGCCAGGATCGATGAAAACGATATGGTAGCCATGCCGGATCCCTCCACTTTTAGTATTTTGCCGTGGAGACCGAGACAAAACGCTGTTGCCCGCATGATGTGTGACGTTTTAACACCGACATGGGAACCTTTTCAAGGGGATTCTAGGTTTGTTTTGAAACGCAATTTGGCTAAGGCCGCAAAACTGGGGTATACATATTACGTAGGACCCGAGTTGGAATTTTTCTATTTTAAAAATTCTGAAGGAACTGAAGAATTGGATCAAGGTGGATATTTTGATCAGACACCCTTAGATTTAGCCACAGAATTGAGAAGAGAAACCATTCTCACCCTTGAGGAAATGGGAATAGCGGTAGAGTTTAGCCATCATGAAGTAGCACGGAGTCAACATGAGATAGATCTTAGGTATTCTGATGCTCTCACTATGGCAGATAATGTCATGACTCATAGGTTAGTGATCAAGGAAGTTGCTATGCGACATGGGCTGTATGCAACTTTTATGCCGAAACCAATAGCAGGGTCTAATGGTAGTGGAATGCATGTGCATCAGTCTCTATTTAGAGGAGATACTAACGCTTTTTTCTCAGACAACGAAGATCATTTGTCTGCTGAAGCAAAACACTTCATGGCTGGATTAATGTATCACGCTCCGGCAATCACTTCCGTCACTAATCAGTGGGTTAATTCGTATAAACGGTTAGTTGCTGGTTACGAGGCACCAATTTATGTTTCTTGGGCAAAAGTAAATAGATCCGATTTGATTCGGATACCATCATATAAAGAAGGTAGACAAGAATCTGTCAGGATCGAGTATAGGGCACCAGATCCTGCATGTAATCCCTACCTGGCCTTCGCTGTTATGTTAGCGGCCGGTTTGGATGGCATCGAAAAAAAGCTTCCAATACCAGAACCAATAAACCAAGATGTCAATAAAATGACTGATGAGGAACGAAAAGACAGAGGGATCGGAGTCTTGCCAGGTACTTTGTCGGAGGCTATTTCGTTGACCGAGACAAGTGATTTAGTTCGGGAAGCCTTGGGCGATCATGTGTTTGAAAGTTTCATACAAAACAAAAAAATTGAGTGGAATCAGTATAAGGCACAAGTTACCAATTATGAGTTGAAGAGATATCTACCGATCTTGTAACTGGAATTTGTTAAGTGTTTACAGGGAGACAACCATTGAAAAACAATACTAAGAAGTTTGGCTTATATGATCCTTTATTTGAAAGGGATGCTTGTGGTGTCGGATTAGTTGCTAATGTAACTGGAGCCAAGACCCATGACATTTTGGATAAGGGAATAGAAGTTCTTGTAAATCTGGCTCACAGAGGAGCAACTGGTAGCGATCCTTTGACCGGCGATGGGGCAGGTATACTTATACAAATTCCAGACAAGTTTTTTCAGAATCAAAGTTTGCTGTTAGGAATAAACCTGCCGCAATCTGGGGATTATGGTGTTGGAATGATATTCTTGCCGCCGAAAGAAGAGAATCAAAAGGAATGTCAGGCCCTGATAGAAAAAATTGTAACTCAAGAAGGTCAAATCTTCTTGGGTTGGAGAGATGTTCCTACAGATAACACTGGTATTGGTTATGTGGCAACGAACTCTCAACCTTCCATAAAGCAATTTTTTGTAGGTAAAGGCCCTGATGTTAAAGATTCATTTCATTTTGAGTTTAAACTATATGTGATAAGAAAAGTTCTGGAAAATATTATATCAGCACGTGATGCTGATATTCAGGAGCATTTTTATATACCTAGTTTGTCTTCGAATAAACTGGTATATAAGGGATTGTTAATTGGTACTCAGTTAAAGGGTTTTTTCCCAGATTTGTCAGATCCAGATGTTGAAACTGCTTTTGCAATGGTGCATGCCAGATTCAGCACAAATACAATGGGATCATGGAGATTGGCACACCCTTATAGGTTAGTTTGTCATAATGGAGAAATTAACACTTTGCGTGGTAACGTGAATTGGATGACTGCACGGGAATCTATGATGTCGTCAGAGTTATTTGGGGAAGATTTACAGAAATTGTTTCCTGTAATCACACCAGGAGCTAGCGATACGGCTTCCTTTGATAATACTCTAGAGTTGTTGTTATCGACGGGTCGGACTCTTCCACATGCCTTGATGATGATGATTCCTGAGGCCACTGGTGAACATGTGGAAATGGCCAAAAATAAAAGAGATTTTTATGAGTATCATTCCAGTTTAATGGAACCTTGGGACGGCCCAGCTTTGATCGCTGCTACCGACGGAACTAGTATAGGAGTGGTGTTAGATAGGAATGGTTTGAGACCATTTCGATATGTTGTTACAAAAGATGACGTTCTTGTGATGGCATCTGAAGTAGGAGTACTAGATATCGATCCCAAGAACGTGAAAATAAAGGATAGGATACGGCCCGGTAGAATGTTTTTGTTGGATACAAAAGAAGGACGAATCATAGAAGATGAAGAACTAAAACAAAATCTCTCTACCCGCAGACCATATGGCGATTGGTTGGATGAACAAAAAGTTATGTTGGATGACCTGGCAGAACCTACAAATCTGCCTGAGATCACCCCAAGTGATCTCCAAGGATTAAAGAAGGCGTTCGGATATACTCTAGAGGATTTGCAAATGATAATGGAACCTATGGCTTTAAACGGTACTGAGCCGGTAGGATCCATGGGTAATGACACTCCATTAGCAGTTCTATCGGATAAACCACAGTTAATGTTTAACTATTTTAAACAGCTTTTTGCTCAGGTTTCCAACCCACCATTAGATGCCATACGTGAGGAATTAGTGACTTCTCTTGAAGCGTTTATTGGTTCTGAACAAAATTTATTTGAAGAGACTTTATTGCATTGCAGACAATTAAAGCTTAAACAACCAATATTGACTAACCAAGATATTCAGAAGATTAAAGATATATCAAATGAGGGTTTCAAAACTAGTACTTGTAGTACTTTATTTGACACAACTCAAGGTAATGGTGCTTTGAAATCTGCGTTGGACAATTTGTGTGTTAAAGCGTCAGAGGCAGTGGATGAGGGTAGCAACATAATCATTCTGTCTGATAGGGGAGTGAACACAACATTGGCACCGATGCCAATTTTATTGGCTACCTCAGCAGTTCATCATAGTTTAATAAAAAATGGTAAACGAACCAAAGTTGGTATTGTTATTGAATCGGGTGAACCAAGAGAAGTGATGCATTTTGCCTTACTGATTGGTTACGGGGCTGGAGCTATAAATCCATATTTGGCATTGGAAATAATAAATGAACAATCCGCAAGTGGACTCAT
>CAZNWQ010000078.1:3893-6112 GCA_964576965.1 uncultured Dehalococcoidia bacterium | reverse complement strand
TGATGAAGATAAACACGATGCACACGATGATCATGCTGATGAAGATGATCACAGTGGCCATGGTCATGGTGAATTTGACCCCCATTTTTGGCACGACCCTATTACGGTCGTGGAGGCAGCACAGAAAATAGCTAAGGACTTAGGGTCGATATTCAAAGAAGATCAGTCCGTTTTTGATCTAAACGCAGATACCTATGTCAGGAAATTGAAGGAATTGGATACCTGGATTGTTAGTAAGGTTGATACTATCCCTGAGTCCAACAGGGTTTTGATAACTAGTCATGAAACGATGACGTATTTGTCTGAAAGATATGGATTTGAGGTTTCATCTAGTATCTTGCAAAGTTTGTCGTCAGCGGAATCTGTTACTCCTAAGGAGTTGGCGGCTATAATGGAAGTAATAGACCATCACGGAGTCCCAGCAATTTTTGCTGACTCTTACATGTCAACCAAAATCGAAGAATCATTAGCGAGTGAAACTGGAGTAAAAGTTATTAGATTGGACATGGAATCCCTCGGAAATACATCCACTTCGTACATTGATATGATGAAAGAGAATGTTACTAAATTGACAGACGGATTAAATGGTTGATGTAATTCGATGGTATAATCCCAATGTTAGATACCTTTACTCTTAGTTAATTGATATGGTCGAAAACTTAGTAGGAATAGATGATCAACCTGCTGCAATAGAGATTGAAAATGTTTCAGTCTCTATTGCAGGCGTTCCGGTGCTGGATAATATATCTTTCACTATTAATCACGGTTCAATGGTCGCACTTGTTGGTCCTAACGGAGCAGGCAAGAGCACCCTTTTTAAGTCCATTTTGGGATTAATGCCTGTAGGCACTGGTAGAATACGAATACATGGATCGCACTTCTCAAAAGTTTCTGGTGAGCTGGCTTATATACCTCAAAATGAAGATGTGAATTGGTCTTTCCCAATTAGCGCTTGGGATGTAGTTATGCTTGGTAGACAGAGGAAGATAGGTTTCTTCAAATGGCCCAGGAAAATCGACAAGGAAATTTGTGAATATAGCCTCAATAAAGTAGATTTGTATTCTAGAAAAGATTCTCTGATGAGCGAATTGTCAGGCGGGCAGAGGCAAAGGATTTTCGTGGCTCGTGCACTAGCTCAGGAAGCGCACACTTTGCTTCTAGATGAGGCGTTTTCTGGTGTTGATGTAGGGTCCCAAGATGGATTGATGGATATGTTGAAAACATTGAGGGACGACGGTAAAACCATATTTATATCAACTCATGATTTAAATAATATGGCAGATAAATTTGACTTGGTCTGTTGTCTTAATAAGCATGTTTGTTCTTTTGGTCCGCCAGATCAGGCATTTACACCGGAAGTATTGGAAGAACTATACGGTTCACATTCTCAACTGATGTTAGGCGTGAGGCCTGAGTAATATGCTAGATTTCCTGATGGAGCCATTTCAGTACAATTTTATGTTAAGGGCCTTAGCTGTATCTATAGGTATTGGTTTGCTTTGCCCAATGATTGGTAGTTATGTTGTAACACGACGATTAGCGTTTATGGGAGATGCCCTATCGCATACTGTTTTGCCTGGTTTAGTTTTGGGTTACATTGTAGGTGTAAATCCTCTTCTGGTTGCAATACCAACCTGTGTTGTAACGGCAATATTTATTGGATATCTGAGTAAACGTACTGGACTTAGTGAGGATACATCTATTGGTATTATTATGGTTGGATTATTTTCATTGGGCCTAATAATGATATCTGTTCATGGCGGTTCTAATATTGATCTTGAAGGGTTGTTGCTTGGTGAACTTCTAGGAGTATCTAACCAAGATCTATTGATAATATTCACAATATGCATAATAACTCTCACCGTGTTATTTTTCTTTCATAAGGAACTTGTCTTCAACAGTTTCGATCCAGAGGGAGCCTTAGTAATAGGTTTGCCTTCCAAGTTGTTGGATTATCTAGTCTTGATATTGATAGCTTTAGCCGTAGTAGCTTCTATTCAGGCGGTTGGTGTTGTGTTGATGTTGGCCATGCTGGTAATACCGTCAGCGACAGCCTATTTAATTGCAAGAAGTTTTGGGTCCATGATGTTTATGGGCTCCGTGATTGGTGTTTTTGTAGCCGTATGCGGTCTCTATTTATCCTATTTTATGGATTTGCCATCCGGGCCTTCAATGGCATTGACTGCGGTTTTAATCTTTATCTTGGTTGCATCATTTAA
>CAZNWQ010000078.1:0-3793 GCA_964576965.1 uncultured Dehalococcoidia bacterium | reverse complement strand
GATTCTTGGAGGGACTCCTTACATCATGGACTTAAGTACCAGTTTAAGGATACAAATATATTGCTTCAAGGTGGTGTTGATGATGTGTGGTTCGATAAAATAAAAGAAGAACTTATAGTTGTAGATTACAAATCACAGGCTAACAATAGGCCAGTGGTGACCTGGGAATATTTGTCTGGAACGTACCATCAAGGTTATAAAATACAACTAGATTTTTATGCATATCTTTTATTAGGTATGGGTTTCCCTGTGGCTCCCATAGGATATTTTTATGTCTGTAACGCGGACAGAGGAGCACCAGGATTTGCCGGAAATATGAGGTTTGAGGAGACACTAGTGCCGTATGAGTGGGATATTGGTTGGATAGAGCCTAGTGTCTGGGAGATGATAGCAGTTTTGAATTCTGAAGATATACCATCACCGAATCCTTCGTGCGAAAACTGTGCATATGCTCAGCAGAGGACTATAGCAGAATCCTAGATTTAACCGCCAAGTGCGTCAAAAATATTGCCTATTCCTGAACCGTCTCTTCTGAAAATCTCAGTGTATCCGCAGCTTGTACACGAAATAGTGATGAATTTTTGGTTTTGTAAATTCAGGAATCTAGAAATACCGCTGCCTGTGGTTCTGATTTCACCTTGTTTGTATTCTGTTTTGTTGCATTTCACGCATGAAAAACTTGCCAAATCATACCTCCTATTCCAGTGAAGGAACATTTTCCTTTAAGTTAAAAGCTTCTGCTACAAGTTCGAAGGATTTTACTCTATCTTCAAAGTAATGACAATTAGTAACGATGCTTACATCAGTAGTTTCATAGGTTTTCATAGCATCGATTATTTTAGCCTTTACCGTTTCCGTAGTGCCCATTATAGAGTGTTTATTTATTCTTTCAATGTGTTGTTCTTCTATGTAATTCAACTTGATAGAAGAGGCTTCTTCAGGAGATACCATAGGCTCTCTAATTCCCCTTAAAGAGTTTATACGAGATATATTTCTGCTGGAGGCTATGAAGTTAGCTTTTTCCTCAGTTTCAGCACAAATTACTTGCAGGGCTACATTCAACTTGGGTTCTTGCAAGTATCCAGATGGTTGAAACATATCTCTATATAGTTTTGCTACGAGAGGTCCATGTTCAGCTGTAGTGCCAAAAAAGTCTGCAAAAGAGAAGGGTAAACCTAGCGCAGCCGCTAATCTTGCACTGTAGTCACTTGAACCAAGCAACCAGATACCAGGCATCACTTCCGGTGTGGGTCCTGGTTGGGAGCTTATTCTCGCGAATACGTGTTCCTCCGGCAGGGTATCAGATAGATATCCAATAAGATCTGTTACCTGTTGAGGGAAATGTTCTATATTTACTATCTGTTTTGGGTATGCGAGTGCGTGTGCGGTTAACTGATCACTTCCTGGTGCTCTGCCAATCCCTAATTCTATACGTTCTGGGTAGAATGAATTAAGGATACTGAAATTTTCCGCGACCTTAAGAGAGGAGTAGTGGGAGAGCATAACTCCTCCACTGCCAACTTTTATACTATTGGTTTGAGCGGCAATTTGCCCGATTAAGATTTCAGGTGAAGTGCCCGCGTATCCACCGGAATTGTGATGCTCTGCAACCCAATATCTTTGGTAGCCACACTTTTCAGCTATTTGAGCTAGTCGTACGGTTTCCTTTAGAGCTTGTTGTACAGTTCCGCCTTTTCTGATAGGGGATTGATCAACTACCCCGAAAGTAATGTTTTCCATATATTTCCTTAGTAAGTCGACTTCATTGGATCAACGGTATTATATACGATTACCATGAATATAGGTAAACATATTAGTGATACAATCCACCTATTAAATTATATAGGTTTGTGTCCATGGAAAAGTTAATTTGTATGGTGACAGGTGCTACTGACGGTATAGGAAAAGCCGTTGCTAAGGCTATTGCTCAACGGGGAGACACTCTGTTGATCGTTGGTAGGGACAGTAATAAAACCGAAACTGTCTTAAAAGAAATAGTTGATTCTAGTTCTAATACGGACGTGGAATATTTCATTACAGATCTATCATCTCAAAAACAGGTGCGTACTCTCTCAGATCTGTTGCAAAGTAAATATCCCAAGCTAGATGTGCTTGTTAACAACGCAGGGTCAGTATTTATGTCCCGTAGGGAAAGCGAAGACGGTATAGAAATGACATTTGCACTGAACCACTTGAGTTACTTTTTGCTCAGTAATTTGTTGTTACCTCTTCTTAAAGAAAGCACTGCCGGGAAAATCATAAATGTGTCTTCTAGTGCTCACGTAAGGAGTTATCTTAATTTTTCAGATTTGCAATTCAACACCAAATACAACGTTATTAGAGCCTATGGAAGATCTAAGTTAGCGAATTTGCTGCTGACCTACCAGATGGCCAAAAATTTACGTGAAACGGATGTTACTGTAAACGCTGTCCACCCTGGGGTAGTATCGACGAATCTTCTGAATAGCAACAACAAATCTTGGTTCGCTAAAATCCTAAATTTAGGATTGCAGTTCAGATGGATCAAATCCGACGTTAGTGCCGGACATATTTTGACGATGTTTACGGAAGAAGAATTTCACAACGTAAACGGGAAATATTTTGTGGACGGACGAATTATTGCATCTGCCCCACAATCGTATATAGAAGAAGATGCCAGAGAATTATGGGATATTAGCAATTCCTTGACTGGTCACAATTTTCCGAGAGTATGACTCGTTATCGACTTCTTATCTTAGCTAGTAAATGTAGTATTTCTATATATAGCCATATAAGTGTTACTAGAAGGCCAAAAGCTCCGTACCATTCCATATACTGAGGGGCTCCTTTTTCGGCTCCTTCTTCGATGAAATCGAAATCCAGTACTAGATTTAGGGATGCTATCACAACTACAACAAGGCTAAATCCGATACTGAAAAGTGACCCGTTGGTTGAACTCATTATGCTTAATCCACCGCCAAACAAACTCATCACAAAACTTATCATGTACACAACGAATATGCCGCCGGTGGCAGCCACTATGCCAAGCTTGAAATTTTCAGTCACCTTTATCAATCTGGTTTTGTATGCTAGTAGAAGAGAGAAAAGTATGCCTGCTGTAAGAGATATAGCTTGCAGTACGATACCTTCAAACTGCTCGTTAAATATATACGAGATTCCTCCTAGTGCCACTCCTTCCAGGGCTGCATAAATTGGAACTGTTTTCGGTGCTAGATGTTTTTTAAATATTGTTATTAATGCCAGTATCAGGCCCCCGATAAAACCGACCAGTATCAGGCCTGTAATTTCCAACGTAAAAGTTAGGTAACCGAAAAAGAGTAGTATTCCCAAGCTCAGACCTACGCGGTTTACTGTTCCGTCGACAGTCATAGTTTTACCAGACGTCTGAGGTAAGTTCTGGAATGTTTTAGAGGATAGAGCGGGATTCGCAGACCGAAACAACATATGATTATTAGTTTGTCCTTGGTTACCCCTTCTCGGTTGACGCATTGTAGCCATAGTATTTCTCCAGTTTTATATTAGCCGACTATACGGTTTTTCAAGACATCCATATCTAATTCTATACCAAGGCCAGGACCTGTAGGTGGAATTATAAATCCGTTTTCAAACACAATAGGTTCTTTGAAAATAATTTTGTGTAGTGGTCCTTGATTTGCCTCTTGTACTACGAAGTTAGGTGAGCACGTGTCGAGTTGTATGGCAGCCGAAGCCGCTATAGGGCCACAGTACATATGCGGGGCGATCATTGCATAATGTGCTTCGGCAATGCCTGCAATCTTCTTAGCTTCCATTA
>CAZNWQ010000077.1:0-6137 GCA_964576965.1 uncultured Dehalococcoidia bacterium | reverse complement strand
GTTCATATCATGTTTTGAATGCGGTGATAATATTGCTATTATCAACAGTAATTCTGGCAATATCTTACACGCTGGTTTTCCAAAAAAAAGAAATCCTATAGGCTCTATTTATTGGATATATAGCCATTTACTTTACACTAATTATTCTTTCTGATTGCTTCTGCTAAAATGTACAAATGGATAAGCTAGAAATCTCATTACCACAAGTGACTCAGGGTCACTATGGACAGGAAGTGGCCTACGACATACCTGTGTCGATCTATACTACTAATTCTGAGACTATCATTATTAATTCACCAGGTGCGGGAGCCCCAAATAATGATCGTAAAGGTAGATGGGATATATTGGGCGAATATATTCAACAGCAAGGCATGGGCACTTTCATTAAATACGATTACCCAGTTCCAGATGCCCATTGGAAATTTCCAACAGAGCCGTATTCTCATAAGGACGCCAGTTGGAATCAGTTGGTAGTCGAGAGTTTAATACACGTTATCGACTATGCCCTTGAGAATTCACTGGAAATTTGTGGATCTGCAACGCCGACTGTTTATCTATCCGGGTTTTCTGCCGGAGGATCGGCTTGTGGAGCTGTAGCTCATCTATATCCCCAGATCCGGAAGATCTTGTTGCTGTCTGCTTATGATAGTGTCGGAGATTATTTCTATGCCGGCATGAGTCAATTCACAGGTGAGATTTATCTGGCATATGGGGCCAACGATCAGCCGGCTGGATTTTTAGCCTATGGGCTGGGGTTTATGGCAGTGAACGTAGAGATGATTCATGTCAAAGAGATACCTGACTGTGATCATGGGTTTCGGGGTGATACAAATAATATGATACTCAGTAAAGCATATGGTTGGGCCTTCGCGGGAGATGCTACATTTCCATCACCTGAGGGGGGCATTTTACTCTATCAAGAATAAACTGCAATTATTGCCAAACCATTGAAAACGGCTATGAATAACGAAAACCATAATGAACATGCCTCTCATCCAACTGACAATACTTACATAAAAATAGCTGTAATTTTAGCCGTTATAACGGCTTTGGAAGTCGCTATATTTTACATCGATGGGATCCCTGATATGGTATTTTTCACAATACTTATCTGCATGTCTATTGTGAAATTTGCGATCGTTGCAATGTACTACATGCATCTTAAATTTGATGAATCAATTTTCGTATGGTTTTTTGGTGGTGGCATACTACTGGCATCCGGCGTAATAATTGCGTTAATGGTGCTTTTTAATCATGACGGACAGACGGGTGGGGCCAAAGAATCAGAGTTCGACTCTATTGAAGGTACGCGTTGGTCGGGATCCTATATGCTCCGTGGTAATCCGCCTTGTGAGGGAGTTTTTGAGGGCGTGGTTGAGTTGGTTCTAGCAGTAAACGGTAAGGAACCATTACCAATTTCTCTGGAGGAACGGGAAGATATTGTGGGATCTCCCATTGTAGGAGCGGCCAGACTGAATGTGGTTATGGAATTACAGGAAGACGGTACTTGTGGAGTAACATCTGGTGGCCCTCATGAATACAATTTCAACGGCGAGCTAGGAGAGGTCTCTCCATCCGGTTCTATGGATTTTGCTCTCACCCAGCTTTCTACGGAAAGTGGAAGTAACATCCGATTCATGGCATCTGGGACACTGAAAGCCGATGGGGGTATAGAAGGTGATTTATTCACAGGTCGCCGTGCTGCCTATGCCTGGCTCGACCTAGAACCAGAATTGATAGCAGCAGCGACTCCTACTCCAGCGCCGACCCCGGAGCTAATTGTTCCTCAGTCTTTACCCAGTCCGGTAACACCAGATCAGATAGATCTGAGTCTACACCTGACAGCGGAGACATTTGATGGCTTCCCAAGACCTCAGGCTCTGGCTTTCGATGGTGAGTATATTTGGGTTGCAGACAGCGAAGAAAATACGGTGACCAAACTTGATCAGGATGGACAAATTATGGGTAAAGTAAGCGTGGGTGACGGACCACGCACCATCCTCTACGCGGCTGAATACATATGGGTTGGCAATGGTAGAGACGGCAGCATAACGAAAATTGATCCATCTGATCTGGCAACGAATACTTATCCACTTGGTGATGGATACACGGCACCGATAGATTTGGCACATGACGGCGAATTACTCTGGGTTGTCACTTCTTGGGGTAACGCAGTTTACGCGATGAATATGGAAGGAGAAGTAGTGAACCGCATTCCGATACGGGGCATGCATCCGTCTCCTTGGACCATTGCCTTACAGGGTGAATACCTGTGGGTGGCCAGTCTAAACCTGCAAGAGGTACAGAAGTTTAATAGAGACGGCATTCTAGTTGCGAGATACAAGGTATCGGATGAGCCACCTTCTGCCTCAGGGTACGAGGAAATGCCGGGACTGGGCGGTCAGGGTCCCAGTGGTTTGGCCTTCGACGGTGAGAGCATGTGGGTAGGCATTAACTGGGAAGGGAAGCTGGTACAACTTTCGCTGGAGGGAGAAGTTTTGAGACAGATCGTGATAGGGGGCTGGCCAGGGCATCTCACCTTTGACGGACGCTATATCTGGACTGCGGCATGGGGTTCATTCACGATTATGAGAATAGACGTCACGACCGGTGAAACCGGCTTCTTTCCTTTAGACAGTCCTTCTTCCTTGGTATCTACAGGAGATGCTTTGTGGGCTGCAAGCCTCTTTGATAAAAAGCTCCTCAAACTTGTGTCTGGTTCGCCAGTAAAAGGTGAGTAAAATACGACTATTATGGAATATTCAAAATGGATGAAAAGACGACAGTAGCAGGGGAGTGGTAGACTATATTCAATAAGAGATATATAAGGTTTTTAGACTGGAGATTGCCATGCAAACTAAAAAGAACGTAACTAAACTTAGAGATAGAATAAACGAATTAACTGAAGCACTAGATAATAGCAAGAAGATGGGCCCTGAGGAAGAAGATGGGTTGAAGGTAATAAAGGTCTATGTGAGTGGAATAACTGACACATTACTCTGGGTGTTGGCCAACAAAGATGAAGACGCTGAATTCTTTATGAGAAAGTACGTGCTGGAGGCAGATATAAAAGCGGTACTAGAGCAATGAGCTTAGTGATAGTCATGTGATTATTTGACCCTTAAATTAATCAGTTGCGTAACAAGTGACCTACTGTAATAAATAGAATTGGGCATATAACACTACCATATACCAAGAGTAGCGGTACGTAATCCCCTATAGTTATAGCTGTGTGAAAAGGAGCAATTACAAAAACACAGAAAACGCACCAAGGGAACAAAAGGAAAAAGCCAAAACTATATAACGCCTTCCCCATTGAACCTCGGTTTATACTCATATCAAAATAGTCCCATCTTCTTAAGATATGGAGTGCATATCACCAATAATATACTTATTATGATGTAGATTTTATTTTGATTAAGGACCATGATTAGTTGCTTCAATATCTTGTATTTCATAGTGTTACACCCCATAGAACTGCAGCAACTAAGATGCCAATTGGAAGCAAAACTGAAATGGTGGACAATCCGAGAGTGATCCAAAAGACAACCTTAAGGAACCGTTTCGTCCTTTTATTAGGAACGTAATACTGTAACCACATGTCTACATATTACTACTAGTCATGAAGTTACACACATAGTTTAGCCAATTCGGTTTAAAAGAAGGTACGGTTCATAACAAGGTTTTCAGCATTACCAAATTTCCTTTTACCTATATTGAGATAGCGGAAATCCCAGCAACTACCAAACCAGTTGACAACAGTTTGATAAGAATAGACTGATTAGATGTATCTTCTCTCAATATGCCGACCCAGATCTTGGATAGGCCAATAGTGAATATAAATGAAAATATAACTCTGGATGCGGAGACAGTTGCAACCAGAGATGCAGGTCCGAGAGACAAGGCCCATAACAGCATGAAACTCCCTACTTGAGCAGTAAAGCCCTGGTTTATCATGATTAATGTCAGGGCTGGACTTCGTTCACGAAATAGGGTTTTTACTTCAGTAATCACTTCAGATTTAAGAGCAAAAGAAACCAGAATGAATCCAAAAGTAATATTCCTTAAACCCTGTGAATATAATACTGACATTTCATCAACTGCCATTTTGCCTGTTACGTTTGCAGCACCGAAAAACATTGCCGACAACATTAGTGAGTAAAAAGATTTGTGTAAGAAAATTTTGCTGGTATTGGTGTCTAGTTTAAGTGATATCAGAATACTGCCGAAGACTGCAATGATTATTCCTATCCACTGGATCACAGTTATGGACTCACTCAATATAAATAGTGCTAAAAGTGCAGCAAATATCGGAGACGATTGAGTTATTGGAATTACACGAGATACTTCTTCTGTGTACAAAGCTCTTTGCAATAATATTATGGCAAAAGCAATGAATGCTCCCGAGCTTATTGCTGCCAAGTTATTAAAGAGATTAGCTTCACTCGGAATCCCTGAGAACCCCAACATGAAAAATCCCACAATGGCATCTATTATCCCAATCAGCAATATCAAGGTAAGAGGTTTTCTTATGTACTTGCTTAGGACAACTTTATCGGATATATGGATCAACCCCAGAAAAGCTGAACTTATTAATGTAACAATTAACCAATCCAATAGTAACTAAACCTCTTTGCTAAATATTCTGCACTGGAATTTTACAAACAAGGAATTCTTTTTCAACTAGAGAGTTTATGGTTCGAATACAGCCTCTCTTTCGGAATAAAACAGACGAAAAGAGCCCTCGTAGATCGACTAGAGGGCTCTTTTATTATCCTTGCACAAATAATTGTGACAACAGAACCGATGTATCGATTGGTTAATCAGATGATCGGAGCATTGAGACACCAAGCGCTACGACAGATAAGGACATACCCATATATCCTATCACCAACAATTGGCTTCCATAGTCGTACAGGGTCATAACAAGGCCGAAGAGTGAAGCAATCAACAGTAAACCGGCAATAATCTGATTGAAGTTTTTCTCGATATATATGCCTAAGCCTATTGCAATGAAGCCTGTAAAGATTGCGGCTGTTGAAATGACACCAATACCATTGCCGGCCAAGTATATAGTTGTCGCTACAGCGACGTTTCCGGTTGCTCCAACCTCACCAGCTGCAATAGTTAGAGCTATTTCTCCAAGTCCGGCAGTAATAGCCATCGTAGCAATAAGAACTCCCATTGACACATAGTCAGAGCCTTGCCCTCCAGGCATTGAGTTTCTAAGTCCACTTAAACCTGTAGCCATAAATAGTGAGAAAAGTCCAGCGAGTCCTAGTAGCCATTTTGTACTCTCTGGGTTTTGTGAAGCTGCCATTATCATTGCTGCATGATCAGCTGAGTCTGGGTTACCAACTAGAGCACTCCAACCCAACCAAGAAACCATGATACCGATTGGACCAGCAACCAAAACGCTTCCTGTCATTGTACGTGAAGTCATCACATACCTCCTTTGATGGAGTTCCATAAGTGGAACTCCAGTTAACGGGGGCATTGTACACTATATCTTCTTTTCTTGCTTAGGCATGTAAGTTGTGGCTTGTCAGGTTATGTCTTATATCGATTTGAATTGACATTAACGCAATATTTGGTTATATATGTCGGTATGTATAACTGTGAACGCTATGATTCGGGTAAGCTATGAGTCCCGAAATTAGCAAAGTGCACGTTTCTGCGGAACGCTTACTGGATGGACCTATAATTCACCCAGGATTGAGTTCAACAATTGGGGTAAACATCCAAGGACCCTCGGTTATAAAAGTTCCTGATTGGATAGATAACAAATTAGGGAACTACTATTTATATTTCGCAGATCACAAAGGAAGATACATTAGATTGGCTTATGCCGATCGGGTTGAAGGCCCTTGGACTGTGTACGAACCAGGTAGCCTCCAAGTAGAACAATCGCGTTTTCTGGTAGATAAACCTGAAGTTACCGAGGAAGAGATAGCTTCTTTCCTTGCAGAAAGAGCTAAAAAGACCGGTAGTCGCAAGTCATCTCACGACGTGGTGACAGAAATGACAACTCCACATATAGCTTCTCCTGATGTCCATGTTGATAATCATGGGAAGAAAATTATCATGTATTTTCACGGGCTAGAATCCGTTGGGACCCAACTTTCGAGAGTCGCGAT
>CAZNWQ010000076.1:0-6387 GCA_964576965.1 uncultured Dehalococcoidia bacterium | reverse complement strand
GGGCAAATTACCTACGAAGATCTGGGGCTGACTCTTATACTGGATTTGGGTAAAGAGTGGTGGCAAGACACTGGACTGCCATTACCCCTAGGATTAGACATGGTAAGAAGAGATCTGGGACCTGAGTTATGCTCTCTCATGGTAGAAACTCTGAGGGATAGCATCCAGTACGCTTTTGATCACGAAGATGAAGCTCTGGATTATGCCATGAACTTTAGTAGAGGTACCGAAAGAGAAACCGTTAGGAAATTTATTAAGATGTATGTTAATGAAGATACAATTGACATGGGTACAAAAGGAGAGGCAGCCCTAACTACCCTTTTCACGAAAGCTAAGGATAAAGGCATAATCCAAAACCTACCCCCTATAGACTTAATATGACACATGCACATATTGAGTAGCCGTCAAAAGTTTTAAATAAATGCTACTGAGTTTAATTGATCTACTGTTCGAAAGCCCAAGACTGTTTGCTATAGCATTTTTTATGGTTCTCACCACAAGCGGCGTTTCACTCTTGATATCAATAACGATACACGAGTTTAGTCACGCATTCGTTGCCTACAAACTAGGAGATATGACTGCGCAAAAGTTGGGTCGCCTCTCCTTAAACCCAATAAGACATCTGGATCCTGTTGGTTCAGTTATGTTGGCATTAGTTGGATTCGGTTGGGGCAAACCAGTTCCTTTCAACCCACTCAATTTAAGAAATGGATACAAAAATGGCACGACAATGGTCGCGAGTGCAGGTCCTATCTCAAATTTCCTAACAGCCGCGGTATTCGCTATACCGATAAGACTGGGGATAATTCCTTGGGACTCACCATACACACTAAATATTTTGTATAACTTTACTATGTCCAACCTAGTTGGAGACATCATAGAACTAGTAATTCTTTTTAACATAATGCTAGGAGTCTTTAACCTCATACCTGTTTTCCCTTTAGATGGATCAAAGGTAGTTCTGGGCATACTGCCAGATAAAATGGCGTACAAATTCATACAGTGGGAATCCTATGGTCCCATAATACTACTGGGAATAATTATGTTAGACTGGTTCAGTGACCTAAACTTACTCTGGACTATCATAAGTCCGTTTGTAAAAGCGATAGGATTTATTGTTTTGGGACACGAGATCTAGTCATGCGCTATTAGTTATAATGTCGCACCTGATAATGAAGAAGAACCTAAGGAGGGTTGAGTTGGACAGAATAACGATCGTGGGAATGGGACTAATAGGGTCATCCCTAGGGATGGCACTTAAAAAAGCAGAAATACCAGCCGAGATAGTCGGTACAGATCGAGATCGCGGAGTTGCCAGGAGAGCACAACAAGCAGGAGCCTCAGACAGAACAGAAACCAACCCTATAAGTGCTATCAGAGGTTCCAAAATGGTTATATTAGCTACTCCAGTTGGTGGCATAAGGGATCTCATGGAGTTATATGGACCTGAACTAGAAGATGGCTGTATTGTCACAGATACCGGAAGCACTAAAGCTCAGGTGCTAAGGTGGGCAGAACAATATCTGCCTGATCGGGTCAACTTTGTAGGTGGCCATCCTATGGCCGGCCGCGAAATATCAGGACCAGAAGGGGCTCAGGCAGACCTATTCAAAAATGCAACCTACTGCATAATACCCGGTAAAACCTCAAGCCAAAAAGCAGTAGAAGCAATCGTTAAAATGGCTGACACTATTGAAGCTAAACCATATTTTATAGACCCAGTTGAACACGATAGCTTCGTAGCATCCGTTAGTCATCTTCCGCTAGTTTTGTCTAGCCTTTTGATGAAAATCAATGCAGATAACTCATCATGGCCTGAAGTGTCAAAAGTAGCCTCTACTGGTTTCAAAGACCTAACTAGGTTAGCATCTGGTAGTCCTGAAATGAGTAGAGACATCTGTGCTACAAACCCTGAACTGATAATACGGTGGTTAGACCAATTTAAAAACGAGATAGATTCATTCAAAACACTGCTGGAGAACGGGAATCCAGACATTTTGTGGAAATTCTTTGACGATGCATGGGAGGCTAGGGACAGATGGCTCCAAGATAAGATCTTAGCAAAGGGACTTGTGCCAAACCCGGGACTTCCTACTACAGTTGAAATGATGGGGGGCATGGTTTTGGGAGATAGATCAGCCGGCAAATTAAGAGAAATGTGGGACTGGCAAAACGATCCTAAACAAAGATAAGAAGAAAAACAATAACATGATTAACAAAATAGTCATGCCATCGAACAAAATCGAAGGTATCTTACATCCTCCAGCTGATAAATCGATATCCCACCGAGCAGCTATTCTGAATAGTCTTGCTGAAGGCCAAGCTGTGATCACAAATTTTTCTGCTGGAGCTGATTGCATTTCTACCATACACTGCCTCGAATCCATGGGAGTAATCACGGAAAGTTCTTCTTCCCCGGGAGAAACAGATCAGATAAAGATAATATCTCCGGGGATCAAAAATTTTGAGGAGCCGTCGGATGTACTTAATGCAGAAAATAGTGGTACTACTATGCGATTTCTGCTTGGAGCGCTAAGCGTAACACCATTCCTATCGGTTATAACCGGTGATGATTCGCTAAGAAACAGGCCAATGGGTAGAATAGTAGCACCCCTGACACTTATGGGAGCGCATATAGTAGGTAGAAACAAAAATACTAAGGCCCCATTAGCAATAACAGGTGGAAATTTAGACGGCATAGAATATGAAATGCCTGTAGCAAGTGCTCAACTCAAATCGTCACTCATGATTGCATCATTATTTGCTAGCGAAAAAACAACAATACATCAGCCCGCTAAATCCAGAGACCATACTGAAAGAATGTTATCAGCTATGGGAGCGCAATTTAGTGAAATAGATAACGTAATTGAAGTCACTCCAAGTCCCAAACTCATTCCAATCAACATAAATGTGCCAGGAGATATAAGTTCTGCCTCATTTTGGATAGTCGCTGCCGTTGCACATCCCAATGCAAAAATTCGATTGAACAATGTTGGAATTAATCCTTCAAGGTCGGCCATAATCGACATACTTAGGACTATGGGTGGAAATATCTCTTTAGAAAATACTCGTACAGCAGGTGGGGAACCTGTAGCCGACATTTTAGTCGAATCCAGTGACCTAACTGCTACTGAAGTGGGAGGGGACCTGATACCTATTATCCAAGACGAAGTACCCATATTGGCACTCGCCGCCTGTATGGCAAAAGGCACCACCACAATAAGGAATGCCGAAGATTTGAGAAACAAGGAATCTGATAGACTAAATACAACAGCCTCAGAACTATCTAACTTAGGTGCTAAAGTAACCGAGAACACAGACGGGCTTTCTATACATGGCACTGGCTACCTCAATGGTGGATCAGCCAGGTCACATAATGATCATAGAATAGCTATGACGCTTGGAATAGCAGGGCTTCTGGCAAAAAACGTGGTTACAGTAAACGGAGCTGAAGTAGTAGATATTTCCTATCCAGGTTTTTGGAGAGACTTAGAATTTATTGCCTACCAACAACATTAATATTCCGAAAGAGACTCTATTTTGGACAAAACTGAAGAAAGTGCCCAGCCAATATTATTAGTCATATCCGGCCCTTCTGGCGTGGGCAAAGATTCAGTTATCCAACATTTGAAGGAAAATATAATCAATTGTCATTTCACTATAACTGCTACTACGCGAGATAGAAGACCTGGTGAAATAGACGGAAAAGATTATATCTTTCTAGACAAAGCATCTTTCTCAGAAAAAATCAGCCTAGATCAATTTCTGGAATATGCAGAAGTCTACGGTAACTGGTATGGTATACCAACGAAACAGGTAACAGATGCATTAAGTAATGGCAACGATGTAATAATTAAGGCTGATGTTCAAGGTGCTTCAACAATTAAGAAAAAAGTGAAAGGATCAATATTGATTTTCCTTAAACCTCCTTCTACTCTGGATCTGGAAAAAAGATTAAGGAAAAGGCATACTGAAGACGATGTGCAACTGCGTTTACGACTAGCGACTGCAAAAGAGGAATTATCAAAAATCGACTTTTTTGATTATGTTGTCATCAATGACACTGTGGCAGAGGCATCAGAACAGATAAGGCATATTATAGATACACAAAGACGTAATCAATGCCGTGCAAACGTTAAAATATTGTAAGTAATACACATTTTTGGCTCGCAACCTTAAAAAAAGTGAAATCTAAATTAAACAAGACCTGATTTACCGTAAGAAAATGAACACAAATACTAACACAGAAAATCATTTATCCTGTGGTGGTGTAGTCTTCAAGAATGAAGACAACGAAATCCAAATTGTGATATGTGGACGCCAACAGGAAGGTGAATGGTTATGGGGATTGCCCAAAGGAACTCCTAACCCACATGAAACCAACAAAGAAACCGCCATACGAGAAGTTACTGAAGAAACGGGACTGCAAGTTTCTGCAAAAACCTTAATAGGTAGTATAAATTATTCTTTTATTCGTGTATCCGATCAGGTGCTATGTCATAAAATTGTTTACTTTTATCTTATGGAAGCTATAGGAGGTTCCTTCGAAGATCACGATCATGAATTCGACGAAGTGAAATGGGTTGGCGCGACAGAATGCTTACAAGTACTTACACATCAAAATGAAATTAACATGGTTAATCAAGCAATCAACATTATAAGGAAACAATAATGAATTGGAACAAGAAAATTGATTAAAGGCAAACTGGTTACACTCAGAGAAAAACGCTTGGAAGACGCATATCAAGATTATCAATGGCGAATAGATGAAGAATTGGCCACACTGGATGCTACAACTCCTCTCAGGATGTCTTACAACAACTATTTACGTCTGATAGAAGATGAATTGAAAAGACCTGTCCCATGGTCTCAAAGATTCGCGGTCGATACTCATGACGGAAAGTTAATAGGCAACTGCATGTACTATGACATAGACAACGTAAGGAGACAAACAGAATTAGGGATTCTGATAGGTGATAGGGATTATTGGAACAAAGGTTACGGCACAGATGCAGTGGACACGATATGCAAATACATATTTGAATCCACTGATTTCAAGCGAATATACCTTCATACGTTAATCTGGAACAAAAGGGCACAGAAATCTTTCGCTAAATCTGGATTCGAAGAAGTCAGAGAAGTTACAAAAGAAGGATATGATTTTTTGTTGATGGAATTATTGAGAGAAAACTGGGAAAGTGTGAACTCCCAATAATTTAATCCGGGCCCGTACTATACTATAAGCAGATGGGCTTACCTTCCTATCAAATCATCTATGTTATATAATGCAAATCCAAGTTGGTACCATGCCTGCTGGAACGACATATCTGTCGGTGCAAATACAAATAGCAGAAATGTTGTAGAAGCCCCTGTAGCTCAGCGGATAGAGCATTGGTTTCCTAAACCATGTGCCCGGGTTCGATTCCCGGCAGGGGTACCATATTTGGCATAACATGATAAACTAGTAGCCGCCTCGTTAGAACAGCGTGCTAAGCTTATACTAATGCCATAAAAAGGCAAATTATCATCAACTTATATAGGAGTGTAGCTCAGTTGGTAGAGCATCGGTCTCCAAAACCGAGGGCCGGGGGTTCGAGTCCTCCCACTCCTGCCATCTTTTAAGACGATGGGTATCACAGAAATAACCATAAAGCACCAACTGCCTTACTTGCCAAAAACTATCCTGGATGATTTAAATAGGGCATTAAACTACGCTGGTTATCAGACGGATTCAACTGACAAGTATGTCTTACAATTCTCACGAACTATCTTGGAATCCAATATCAATTTAACACTAGAGATTGTGCTCGGCCCTGAACAAGATGGTCCACAAACTCCTTTTTGGATTACTTTTTACTACCAGCTACAATCTCAAGGACTTCTGAACACTGAACGGTATAGAAAGCTATTGGAATCTGAAGTCAACCAAATTATTCGAACGATCAAATGAATCCCTAACCCAATCAATTAGATACGAATTCTTCTAACGCACTCAATGCTTCCTTATCCATCCCATCTATCATTGCTTCTTCCAAAAACCGTGTGATCTCAGAAGTGGACGAATTAGCAGAATCCAAAGAACCAAAATCCCTCATTTGTAAAAATCTGGCCACCAACCATCTTGCCTTAACATTCAATTCATCATATTCCGACGGTGTTCCACGTCCGGGAAGAGACTCAGAGACACGCCAAAACCATTTCACATCATTCACTGAAGGTCGCTGCCAAACCTCTTCATCAATTTGGTCTGCCACATATTCCGACTTAGCCAGTTTTAATAATTCCAAAGCACTTCGGCTCATATACCAAGGAAGCCTTCCACTTTCCATAGTTTCAGGCCAATATACATACCGATAACTGTCCCTCTCCTCTTGTGGCATTGTTGCC
>CAZNWQ010000075.1:0-6391 GCA_964576965.1 uncultured Dehalococcoidia bacterium | reverse complement strand
CTATTGAGGATATCCAAACCGTTGCAAATGAAGTTATAAATCTTTGGGGCAAGGTTGATATCCTCGTTAATAATGCGGGTGTATATGGAGCAACTGAGTGGTTCAATTACGATATTCCCCGTGAAGAAGATTGGGAAGCCACTTACCAAGTAAATGTAAAAGGTATTTACAAAACTACGGATGCTTTCAGTGGCCATATGATGAAAAATCGTTACGGGAAGATCATTAATATAGCATCGATTGCCAGTAGAAGGGGTTCTGACAGAGGGATGCATTATAATGCTTCCAAAGCTGCTGCTTTAAGCGTCACTCAGGGGTATGCTCTTCGTCTTGCTCCATACAACATAAATGTAAATGCTATATGTCCGGGTTTGCTCTGGACTCCAATGTTTGATCAGATCACAGCTAGACATAGTTCACACACTGAAGGATTTGTAGGTATGGATCAGAGAGAGATATTCGACACCATTGTTGAAAGGGATATACCGTTAAAGAGAGAGCAAACTCCTGAAGATATTGGCAATGTGGCGGCATTTTTGGCATCGGATGAAGCCTTCAATATAACAGGGCAGGGTATAAACGTAAGTGGCGGACTTTTCATGAATTGATTCGCTGATAGAAAACATCACAAAAGAGGAATTTTATGGACTTAGAACTGAAAGATAAGGTTGCAATAGTTACAGGGGGTAGCAAGGGTATCGGTAAAGTTATTGCCCGTGTGTTGGCTAATGAAGGGGTAGATGTTGCTATATGCTCTAGAACACTGGAAACTCTGGAGTCAACGGCATCTGAATTATCAAAAGAAACAGGTCGAAAAATTATACCTATACGGGCTGATATGACTAGCAGTTCAGATGTCCAAAATGTGGTGGATAGAACAATAGAAGAATTTGGCAGAATAGATATTCTGGTTAACAATGCAGCAATGGTCGGTGGACAAGTTGCTCCTAATTTAGCAGATGCTACCGAAAAAGATCTTATAGAAGATCTGGACACTAAGGTAGTCGGGTATTTCAGGACGATTAAGGCGGTTGCACCGCATATGCAGAGTCAGAAATGGGGTCGCATAGTTAGTATAGGTGGAGTAAGTGCTAGGCAGTCTACATTTTACGGACTTCGGAATTCTGCTATCGTTCATATGACTAAGACTTTATCCGATCAGCTCGGTCCAGATGGCATAACAATGAACGTGGTCCATCCAGGATCGACTCAAACTGATGCAATTGCTGCCGTTCAGGCAGAAAGAGCGAAGGCTGAAGGAATTTCAAAGGAGGAGTTTGAATCTCGGGCAGCTCAACGAGTAGCTATAAGAAGAATTATAAAACCCGAAGAACTTGCTTATGTGGTAGCTTTCTTATGTTCTCCGAAGGCTGAATGTGTGACTGGTGAGAGTATTGCTGCCGGTGGAGGAGCTCTGGGCGCAGTCTTTTATTGATTATGGAGTGTTATTTATGAATCTATTAGTTATATCTGGAGGATCCCATCCTTATGAAGAGTCTACTCCTATACTGGAAAAATTTCTTGCAGACGCTGGCCATTCTGTAAAAGTTTCATGGGAATCTGACATCTTGTCTAACCCAGATGAAATGAATAAATTTGACATTCTTTTGTTCAATACTATGAGGGTCAAAGATCTAGCCCTTAATCAGGATGAGCAAAAAGGAGTGGAAGGCTTCATTAAAAATGGCAAGGGATTTGTGTGTATACACATTTCTGGCTCAGCTGCATATCATTGGCCCGAGTTTCATAAGATTACAGGTGGTGGATGGGATATGGATAAGAGTTTTCATCCGCCCTATGGAAAATTTGAAGTTGAAATTGTTGACCCGGATCATCCAGGAGTTGGAGGAATATCAAATTTCGTTACGAATGACGAACTTTATATGGGTATAGATTATTTAGAAGGTAGCCACATATATATGCAGGCAACATCTGAAGAAGGCACATATAAATGGAAAGGTGAACAAGTCTACATGCCCTCAGACACGTTTCCTCTAGGTTGGACTAGGACGTATGGATCCGGAAAAGTTTTTGTTACTCTACTGGGACATAATGGTTTGAGTTTTCAAACCCCTGAATTCCAAAACATTGTGCTTAACGGAGTCGACTGGGTTAACAACTAGGAGAGTTATTTAGGAGTACGCTTGATGTCTAACGTTATAGATACTATCGCCGGCAACGGTTCTCAAGGGTACGACGGCGACGGTGGCAAAGCTACATTGGCACTTATGGATAATCCATTTCATGTCGCTTTAAACAGTGACGAAACAGAATTGTTTATTGCGGATTGTTTCAATTATTGTGTCCGCAAAGTGGATCTGGAAACCAATATTATCACCACCGTTGCCGGCAATGGTAATAAAGGTTATTCCGGAGATGGAAAATCTGCAATTGATGCGGAGATAGAAGAGATATATGCGTTGCAGGTTGCCGAGAACGGGGATTTGTATATCTTGCAAAGGTTTAGTCCGGCTATCAGAAAAGTTGATTTCCACACAGATATTATTAGCACAGTAGCGGGTAATGGCACTGTAGGCTATTCAGGAGATGGAGGGCCTGCACACTTAGCACAGATGCGTGAGCCAAATGATATGGAATTCGATGGATCAGGAGGTCTTTTGATAGCCGATATCCAGGATCAACGGGTGCGTAGGTGGGATCTTAAAACTGGTTTAATGAGTACTTTTGTAGGGGACGGCGAGAAAAGGCACACCGGGGATGGCGGGCATTTTTCTTCAGCAAGTATATTTGGAGCAAGAGCCGTATGCGCAGATGTATTTGGTAACATATATATATGTGAACGCGAAGGGAATTCGATCAGGAAAATTGATGAAAATGGGATAATCACTCTCTTTGCAGGTACGGGAGAAAAAGGCTATTCTGGAGACAAAGGATTAGCAACATTGGCCACGTTTAATGGTCCTAAGGCTATAAGATGTGATTTTGAAGGTAATGTTTTGGTTGTGGATACTGAAAATCACGCGATACGCAGGGTAGATATAGGCACTGGACTAATAGATACTGTGGCAGGAGGGCATCTTGGACCAGATGGAGATTCTGGCACACCTGATGAGGCAGGACTTGCGAGGCCTCACGGAGTGATATCGGATTCCAAGGGTCGGCTATATATAGCAGATAGTGAGAATCACAGAGTACGATACGTCTATTAATAGCTTTATTAGTGTCATTTAAGTGTTATAATTTTATCCACTAGGAGCGTCTTTATTGGAGGTGTTTCGATGTCTAATGCGCCTATAAAATCCTTAAGTGCGAGATCGATGTCTGAGGCTGCCCAGAGTTTCCTTGGCAGTCTGGACGAGGAACAGAAACAGCGTGCTAATTTTGAATATATGGATGGAGAAAGGCTGTTTTGGTATTATCCACCACTGAACAGACATGGTTTGCCATTGATGAGTATGAGTCCAGAACAACGGGAACTGGCTCATGAACTACTAAAAAGTGGTTTGACCGAAACATCTTATAGTCAGGCTAAACAGATCATAGAACTGGAATTGGTCTTGGGTGAAATAGAGAAAGATCAAGGTAAACCTAATTTTGTCCGGGATCCGGAAAGGTATTATTTTACCGTGTTCGGCGATCCCTCGAATGACGAATATCCATGGGGTTGGAGAATAGAGGGTCATCATATCTCGCTACATTTCAGTATTTGGGCAGACTCCGTTTTATCTACTACCCCGTTCTTTTTTGGCTCTAATCCCGCTGAAGTTCTTTCCGGTCCAAAAGCGGGGCAAAGAATCTTAGCTGAACGTGAAGATATAGCAATGGAGTTAATAGCCAGTATGGATGAAGTTCAGTTAGATAAGTGTCTTATATTCGAAGAAGCCCCTTTGGATATACTTACTTATAACTCTACTAAAGCTATGTTTGCAAAAGAAGAAGGGATTCCAGCTTCTATGCTGAGCAGTAATCAGCGGGAAAATTTGATGGCGTTAATATCTGAATACGTTAATCAAGTTAACACCGATTTGGCTCAACAGAAACTCGATAGATTGGTTGAGAATGGTATTGAGAGAATCCACTTCGCTTGGGGTGGCTCGCTTGAAAAGGGAGAGGCGCACTATTATAGGATTCACGGCGGAGACTTTGTTGTAGAATTTGATAACAGGCAGAATGAAGCCAATCATGTACATTCAGTCTGGAGAGATGTAGAGAATGATTTTGCCCAAGACGTCTTGCGCGAGCATCTTTTAACTTATCATCTTCTTTAAACAGTTTCCGTTGGGCAAATTCTTATTTTACATGGAAAGGGTTGATCAATTATGCCGTATGCTTTTGAACACGTACATCTTAAGGCCCCAGATCCTGCCAAGACAGCACAATGGTATGTAGAGGCTTTTGATTTCGAGATATTTTCCGATAGGATAGCTGGTAATGGGTCTCACATGATCGAATGTAAGACAACCGATGGAGTCATAGTCAGGATATCTGGTCCAAAGCCTGATGAAGTAATGGGGCAGGGAGACGCTAACCCTCATTATGGAATCGAACATTTTGGTTTGATAGTAGATGATATGAATGCGGAAATAACTAGGTTGGAAAAATTGGGTGCTAAACTTCTTGATGGACCAATGGGTGGAGGGCAGGGCCCGACTATAGCTTTTATACAGGCACCAGACAACGTCAGGATAGAGATTCTTCAGATGCCCTAGGATGGTTAGTCAAAAAGTGGCAATTGAAAATGTTCCTTGAGACCAGATACTCCTAGCCCTATCAATCTAAAATGTGTGTTGGGTGTAATTTCTCTTTTAAGTAATTCTCGAGCGGCATCCGACAACACTTGTTGGTTATCGGTATGTGATTCAAATGTCATTTGGCGCGTGAATGTTGTGAAATCGGACAGCCTGAGCTTTAGAGAAACTGTCTTACACCTAAGCCGTGATTTTACAAGTTTTTCAGATAGTTCTTTTGACAATTCCTCGAGTTTATTTTGCAAAAAACTTGAATCGTTTGTGTCCGTTTGTAAGGTTGTCTCTGAACTAATGGATTTTGATTCACGGTAAGGAGTAACTCTGCCGGGATCTATTCCGATCGCTCTATCTGTTAATTCCTGCCCGCGTTTTCCAAGGAGTCGCTGAAGCATTAGTGGTTCTAGTCGAGAAATATCGCCAATCGTTTTAATATTGTACCGTTTTAATATGATTCCGGTTTTGGGGCCAACTCCCCACAGCAGATCTACACTAAGTGGATCAAGAAATTTCTTTTCGAATCCTTTTTCTACTAACAGAAGACCATCTGGTTTCCCGATTTGCGAAGCTATTTTAGCTACAGTTTTAGAAGTGCCCCCTCCAATAGTCATGGCTAATCCGGTGTTTGCTTTTACGGTTTCTCTTAAACCTATAGCAACTTCTCTGATTGAATCTCGAGGTACTTGTTTACTGATATCTATATAGGCTTCATCCAAAGAAAGAGGCTCAACCAGAGGGGAGAGTCTTTTAAATATAGACATTATTTCTTCTGACACTTCCCTGTATCTATCAAATCTCGGAGACACCCGCACAAGTTTTGGACATAAAGTGAAGGCGGTTCTCATAGCCATTGCAGAACGAATACCGTATTTCCTTGCTTCATAGGAGGCAGCGGCCACAACACCCCGATGCGAGGCAGAACCTCCGACTACCAGAGGTTTGTCTTTCAATTCGGGATTGTCTACTTCCTCTACAGATGCATAAAAAGCATCCATATCGGCATGGAGTATATATCGCCATTGTATTCTAGGCATTTTGACCTCTACTATTTATTAGAGTTTACATTATTATTGAATGCGAACGGTATATTGGCTCGGGTTTAAGCCTTATATGCTTGACTCCGTCTTTGTTATCTCTTACCATTTTTTTGAATACAGAACCTATTTCCTGCCATCTGCAAAGTGTTTATTTAATTCTAGAGAGATTTAATATTCTTCAAGCCTAGGACTTATTGGGAGGTTTTATGAGATACGACTACATCATAATAGGAGCAGGTTCAGCCGGATCTATACTAGCCACTAGACTTACCGAGGACCCGAACACGTCAGTTCTATTGCTTGAAGCAGGTCCAGACTACCCAGATTTTGATACCATTCCAGACGTGGTTAAATATGGTTATAAGACGACTAATGAGATTTGGTCGGACGAGCATAATTGGCAATTTAGAGCAAGGGCTACAGATACCGCTGATATGGATGTCCCAAGGGGGAGAGTAACTGGTGGGTCGAGTGCAATTAATGGACAGATTTTTATAAGAGGCATACCGGAGGATTATGATAACTGGGCCGAATGGGGTAATGATGAATGGAGCTTCCGCAGCCTTATACCGTATTTCAATAAGATAGAAACCGATACTACTTATAAAGACGATCCGGGTGATTTCCATGGATCGGATGGTCCTATAG
>CAZNWQ010000074.1:0-6407 GCA_964576965.1 uncultured Dehalococcoidia bacterium | reverse complement strand
TGCGAGCATGAATTATTTCATTATCCACTAGGTCTAGATAAAATATACAAACTGCCTGCCACAGCCAATGTCAGTACGAGTACGTCGAAAAATAATCCATACGGGGCGAACACAACAGAAACGAACGAAAAGAACCACATAAAAAATAAAGCCATCTTTTTTGCCCTGACTGGCATCGTACCAGTCTCTAGAAAATCACGTACTTGATTACCAAAAAAGCGGTTCCTTATCACCAAGTTATAGAGCCTGTCAGAAGACCTTACAAATAGTGTTGCTGAAATTATTATCCATATTGTCCCCGGCAGTCCAGGCATAAAGTAGCCTATTACACCAATAACTAAAAATATCAAGCCAAAAAAGATATATAAAATCCTCTTCATTTTCCTCAACAAAGACATATTCCCTGTCCTAATATTTTTAAATAAACTACGTTTAAATAAACTCCAGCAAATTAGAAATGACCTGAGAATAATTGACTGGGTCTATTCGATGAACAATACCGAACCAAATACCAGACACTAGCAATAGATAATTAATTGTAGTAATTCTATCACATTGATAGAATAGATTCAGAATAATACCAACACCAATGAAACCGGTTTACACAAAACAACAACAAATATATTGATAAAAGTAGATGACCATATATATAAATGGCTAGCATTAGCAACCGTGGGACTAGGGGTCCTAACCAGTACTCTTGATGGCAGCATAGTTAATCTGGCATACCCAGTACTGACGGAAGCATTCAACACCACCCCTTCTACAGTTCTATGGGTGACCGTAGCATACCTACTGGTCAGTTCTAGCCTAGCTTTGCCACTAGGTACCATAGGAGACATAGTAGGTAGGAAAAGATTATATATTCTAGGATTCATAGTTTTTACAATAGGATTAGGATTATCATCCATAAGCCAAACAATAGGTCAACTAATTTCTTTCAGGATACTGCAGGGTGTCGGACAAGCTATGTTAGTAGCCACGATCAACGCCCTAATCGTCGATGCTTTCCCAGACAAAGAACGCGGTCGAGCCTTGGGAATAAATGGGGCGTTAGTGGGGTTGGGTTTGTCCAGTGGACCATTCTTGGGCGGAATAATACTAGATTTCCTAGGCTGGCAAGCTCTATTCTGGACAAGATTACCAGTGAGCGTAATAGGGCTGATTATTGCAATAGTAATACTAAGACCAGACGTAACCCAAAAAGAGAAGAAATCCTATGATTTTGCCGGTACTATTGCTCTGATAGTTGGTTTATCTGCTTTACTACTACTAATAAATCGGGCACCTATAGAAGGGTTGTCCCCATTGGTTATAATATTGGCAGTTTCTTCAGTAGTAGGTTTAATAGCTTTCCCTATGATAGAAGCAAAAACTACCGTTCCTATTTTAGATTTAAGTCTGCTAAAAGAACGACTCTTTACCTCATCTGTAACCAGTTCAATGTTGCAATTTATGGCTCAAGGTGCTTTCCTATTCTTGATATCTTTCTATCTATTGAACGCACTGGGATTAAGACCAATAGAAGCTGGTCCTGTTCTTATGATAGTACCTATGACACGACTAATTTGTTCGCCAATTAGTGGATTCCTTTCAGATCATTTCCAATCCAGAACCATCTCCACTTTTGGGCTCTCAGTAATGATTTCCGGCTATTTTGTGTTACTGACATTTACAACTGAATCGTCTATGCCACACATAATAACTGGTTTGTTATTATCTGGCAGCGGAAGTGCAATATTCTTGCCACCAAATAACAGTGTGGTAATGGGATCAGTTAGTCGAGATAAACTAGGAATGGCATCGGCTATAATCCCTACTGCTCGACAGGTAGGAATATCAATAGGAATAGCATTGATTGGTACGATCTATTCATTAAGTGAGACAGCAAACCGCCTTTCTCTTGAAACCCAAGGATTACAGGACAGCCAAATAACACAATTGGCTACAATGTCAGGATATAAAGACGGTTTATCCGTGTCTTTAGCCTTTCTAATACTGGCAATAGTAATCTCTGCGTATAGGGGCAAAGACAGGGACAAAATGTAAGCATCCTATACCACCCTTTGACAGGCATAGTGTTTGTAAAGTAAACTGCCATCGTAAGGATAAGAGCGAATAAAGATATAGATGCGTTTAGTCGCACAATAAATTTACTAATAAAAACACTCGAATCCTAATTTATGTAAGAGCAGGACCTAGTAATACTCCAATCCCTAAACCGGAAGCTTAAAAAGCTATTCCAAAACACCGAAAACGAGCCTTCACGGTATCAAAGCAAATCTCAACTCTCAGACTCACCATTGGATACCCAGAAGCAAGTTCGTTCTAATACTACCAAATTACATGTCCCCGGAAACAAGTTGGGTAGAAATACCCGTCATAGAAAAAAATATAGATCCAACAACGACCTTTCGGTTTCAGGCGACCATACCGACAAAACATATCTATTTGGCAAATTGTCTATTTCGGCAGAATTATCTCAGGCGATTATTCAGCTAGGATATGAAAACCCTACTCCAATTCAGGAGTCTGTCATCCCACTGATTAAGAAGGAAAGAGACGTAGTGGGGCAAGCACAAACAGGAACCGGAAAAACAGCAGCCTTTGGAATACCAATAACCGAAATGGTTGATCAGAACATGCGAGGCACCCAAGCTCTAATATTAGTTCCAACTCGTGAACTTGCGCTACAAGTAGAGACTGAACTAGGTAGGTTGGGTAAATTCAAAAAGGTAATAACCACCGCTCTTTATGGAGGTCAACCAATATTACCCCAAATAAAGGCTTTGAACCAGAACCCCAGTATTATCGTTGCAACTCCTGGCAGACTCTTAGACCATATGGAGCGGAAAACAGTGGATCTTTCGAAATTAAAGATGGTGGTTTTAGATGAAGCTGACCAAATGCTCGATATTGGATTTGCACCTGATTTAGAAAAAATCTTGAGAAGAACTCCGAAACTTAGACAAACACTCCTTTTTTCTGCAACTATGCCCAACACTATAAAACGACTATCACAAAAATATATGAGGGATCCAGTTTGGATATTAATTGGAGGTGAATCCGAACCTGTAGATCAAGTAAACCAATGGTATTATGAAGTAGCAGAAAGAGACCGCTACTCGGCAATCGAAGAACTATTGTATACTGACCAAATCGCCCAAGCTCTCGTGTTTAGACGCACTAAATTAGGAGTCGACAAATTAGTGAGCTATTTGAAGCATAAAGGGCACGATGTCCAAGCAATCCACAGTGATATAACACAAACCCGACGTAACTCTGTAATGAACAAATTCCGATCACGGAAACTTAGAATACTAATAGCTACTAACGTGGCTGCTAGGGGTCTAGACATTCCTGCAGTGTCACATGTGATCAATTATGATATCCCTGAAAACGTTGAGGATTACGTGCATCGTATAGGCCGAACCGCTAGAATGGGCAAACCTGGAACTGCTATTACATTTGTATCAGAGTACGACTTCGAAATGCTCGAGGCCATCCAATCGCACGTGGGTGACGGATTAAAGGCCAAAAGGCTAGCAATGTACGGGGGTTGAAGTATTTACTACCTAGTAGTGTAATCCGTGAGAGCCTTAACTTCAGACCCATCAGAATTCATAACCCAAACTTGAAGATAAGCAAAAGTTCTGTTTCTTCCATGACTATGGAACAGGATTTTTGTGCCGTCAGGAGACCACTGTGGATATCCATCTATATAAAATTCATTAGCTGTAATATTCTTCACAGCGCCATTGTCAGATGCAACGTATATGTCCCAATCACCGTCTCTATCTGAAGAAAAAGCAACCTGACTGCAATCAGGAGACCACGCAGGCTCTTCATCTACCGCCTCCGCTGCAGTAGCGTCAAAATCATCAACATGGGAAAAATATGCGGAAGCCAAAACTTCATCACTTCCATCTGCTCTCATCACATATACACGTTTGTATCCATCTCTTAATGAAGTAAAAGTTATATATCCATTGGAACACCAGTTAGGCATCAAGTCTTCATGCTCATTATCAGTAATTTGGATTTCATTTGAACCATCGGCATTGATCAGATATATTTCACCGTCCTCACCACTCCTGCCACTAGCAAAAGCAATCTTGGATCCATCCGGAGACCACATTGGCATAACATTTATACTTCGATCTGCATTGGTAAGTTGTTCAACTCCAGAACCATCGGGATTCATAATATAAATATTCCATAACCCAAGCCCATTGTAATCGTGAGCATCAAAAACTATTTTAGTTCCATCTGGTGACCAACTTGCTCTCAAAGCATCACCTTTATCTGTCAATTTAACCAGTTTTGATCCATCCAGATTCATAGAGTATATTGATTTATATCCATTCTGTATTCCTGAAACAAAAAGTATGCTATTTCCATCTGGAGACCAGGACCCATATCCTGAGGTAGACGCCGGGACTGGAGTTGCAGGTGGCAACAGCAGTGTTGGTGGAAATACTTTAATAGATTCAAACATAGTGTCCACAATTGGTTGTAATTCTTCAGCATGGTCACCGTTAACTAGAAATCGTCCCGAAATACCCCAGTCACCATTCTTGAATATTACATATCTTACTGGCCATTCTGTATGCCAATCTATTCCATAACTTACAAATCCATACGGGCTTGAAATTTTAACTCTGTCCCTTTCACCATATCCGGCATTCTTATTATCTCTAATAACACTTTCGGTGAACTCTTCCAGTGATTTATCCGGCGCATAAGCAATCTTTATTTCAACAGATGAGCCAGATGCATGATTAAACATTACTAAACTTGAAGATTCGTCATCCCAATCATACATTTGCCAACCAGCAGTATAGTTAATCGAAAATCCATACTTACTACTGTACGTTTCTTCCATTACTGGCGTTGGTTGTGGTGTTACCGTTGCAGTTGGAGACGGCGTATTAGTAGGAACAGAGGTGCTAGTAGGAGTCGGCATAGAGGAAGCAGTAGCTTGAATAAATGATTTTGCCATTGCATTTGCGGTGGCTTCTATAGCCATGAGGTTTTCTTCATGTGCCGTAGCCGTAGCCTGAATATCCGGAGTAGGATCTGGATCAGGTATAACTTCTTCGGAACATGAAATCAGAACCAACCCGAAAACCAAGAACGTAAATATTAAATAATAAGATTTGTTAATTGATTTCATAAATAAATCCAATCCAGATTATAAGCCGTATTCTAAGCTACCATTTAGGGCACGTATCTACAAGTCCATTTTAATTCTCTATTGTTTTCGGCAGGCAATACAGATGTTACAATTATATATATAACTATGAAAAACTTGCATTCCTATAACTGATATATCTTTAACGGAAGTTCATTATCCCAGTTCATTAGTTATTATCCCATACCATAATTATATATCGCATAGTATATGCTTAAATATTACAACAGAGGTGAAAAATGCAAGTAATAAATATAAACCAAACACCTAAGTCAATCGTGCAGAATAATCTATTCATCGGAGGCACAGTTTCGACACAGCCTTTAGTCACAAAGGACACCGGGCAAGATTTTAATATGACACATGTTAACTTTGGTCCCGGAGCAAGAAATAAGCTCCACACCCATAGTAGTGACCAGGTTTTGCTGGTGACTGATGGGACAGGTATAGTGGGTACAGAAAAAGAACAATCAGTGGTAAAGCCTGGAGATTTAATACACATACCTGCTGGAGAAAAACATTGGCACGGTGCAACAATTGACTCGCATTTTTCTCATATTTCGCTTACCCTGTTGAGCAGTATCTCAAACTTTTTTGAACAATAACCACATAAAACAATATTTTGACACCTGTTATAACTAGTAAACAAAGAATGATTCTTCTGACTGTGGCTGTTTTTGGCCACGGACTCAAACATATGTTCAACGCCGCATTTTTCGTGCTGCTTCCAGAAATAAAAGCAGGTCTTAATCTCTCTAATACTCAAATAGGTACACTCTCTACTTTCCGTGCAATAATCAGTGGATTTGCCAATATTCCAGCAGGATTTATGGGCGATCAATATCCAAAACACCGAGCTGTAATACTAGGCGGTTCCATAATCTTAGTATCAGTATTTGCAGTCGCGCTAGGACTGGCTAAAGGCTTTTGGACAGCGGTAGTGTTCTCTTCTTTGTTAAGTGTAGCAATAACATTCTGGCACCCGGCAGCCATATCTTCATTAGCCAAAGAATTCACCTCCAGAAGAGGCTTTGCGATAGCTTTACATGGAACGGGCGGCAGTATTGGAGAAACATTGGGTCCAATCATAGCCGGTTCTCTAATAGGTGTAATAGGATGGAGATTAGTACTGCAAGGAAGTATTGTACCAGGTTTGTTTTGTGGAATACTTATTTGGCTTTTATTGAGAACCATACCAGTACAGGCCTCAGAA
>CAZNWQ010000073.1:0-6409 GCA_964576965.1 uncultured Dehalococcoidia bacterium | reverse complement strand
ATAGATGCAAAAGACGTAGACAAACTCGGGCTACTTGTTCAAAAGTATATGAGTTAGTTGAAAAAATATTGTGATAGGGAGAATAGTTATGGCAAGACAAAACCCTGGTGAACCATATTGGAGGGTCAGCCTCGAAGAAGCTAACAATATGATCGGTCAAGGAGAGGCAGTCGTAATAGATGTCAGAGATTCTAATGAATGGGCTGCTGGACACGTTGCTGGAGCCATGCATATACCCGTAGATGATATCTTGTCTAGGGTCGATGAACTGCCATCCGACAAAGATTTGTTATTTATATGTGCAATGGGCGTTCGGAGTGGCCTGGCTTGTGAAATGGCTGCTGCAATGGATATATCAAGCGATCGTCTATACAACATAGAAGACGGAACTAATGCTTGGATAACTAGTAATTATCCTACCGAAAAAGCATAACAAATGAGTAATGAATAGGATGGTCCGGTATTAGTAATTTGCATGACGTGGTGGGTATAGGAAATGCTATGGTGGATGTTCTTTACCAAGCGGACGACTCATTTCTTATAAAGCATGGTTTGATAAAAGGGTCTATGAGATTAGTGGATGCTGTTCAGGCTGAACAAATTTATTCTGATATGACTTCTACTGTAGAAATGTCGGGTGGATCTGTCGGTAACACAATGGCAGCTATCGCTTCTTTGGGGGGCAAATGTTCCTACATAGGAAAGATAAGTGATGATCACTCTGGTGAAGTATTTAGATCAGATATGGCTGCCCTCGGAGTGGGATTTTGTGTTTCTTCTACCAATAACAATTCTTCTACTGCGGTTTGTCTAGTTGTAATAACCCCAGATGGACAAAGGACTATGGCCACACATTTAGGTGCTTGTTTAGAGTTAACGACAGAGGATATTAATACTGACGTAATTGCTGATCATAAAATCACTTATCTGGAAGGATACTTATGGGATACCGACAAAGCTAAGGAGGCTATGATAAAAGCCGCTAGAGTCGCTAAAACTGCGGGACGCCAGGTGGCTTTAAGCTTATCGGATTCCTTTTGTGTTGAAAGGCACAGGGATTCGTTCCGTGATTTGATATCCGAATACGTTGATATACTTTTCGGTAATGAGGAAGAAATGATCGCCCTTTACCAAGAAGACTCTGTTTTCAAGGCCATAGATAGAGGACGGAATGATGCCAGTGTACTGGTTACCACACTTGGGTCTAAAGGATCCGTAGTAAATGCATTAGGAACGAGTTTAGATATCGAACCTTGCAGAACAGAAGACGTAGTTGATACCACAGGTGCAGGGGATTTATATGCAGCGGGATTTCTTTATGGAATGACGAACGGTTATGATATGAGATCCAGTGGCATGTTGGGATCAATGGCAGCAGGCGAAATAATAAAACAAGTAGGGGCAAGACCGAAGAGCGTTTTGTCTAACTTAACTCAAAATATATAACAATTGTTTTGCCATGATACAACTGGACAGATATATACAAATCGGCTATCATTCACAGGTTTTTGATTTGCAGTCACAATTTGGGTTCTTCAGTTCAACTATCTTGCAAAAATAATCTCAAAGTATTTTCCCGGATTGGGATGTGACTGGATGTAATATTATGTTAGGGAGGTTTGGCTCATAATGTCAAACGGTTTAAGTGGTGATGTAAAAGATATAGGTCTTTCTGATCAGGGTGTCTCTCGTATACAGTGGGCTGCTCGAGAGATGCAGGTTTTGAAACTTATACGGGATAGATTTGTTAAAGAGAAACCTCTAGAAGGCGTGGATATAGCAGCTTGTTTGCATGTGACTACCGAGACTGCTAATTTGGCGATAACTCTCAAGGATGGGGGAGCTAATGTAGTTTTGTGTGCCAGTAATCCTCTAAGCACCCAAGATGATGTGGCCGCTGCTTTAGTAAATGAATATGGTATTGCGACATACGCTATAAACGGAGAGGACAACGAGACGTATTATAAGCATATTCATTCGGCATTGGATAATAAACCACATTTTACTATGGACGATGGAGCAGACTTAGTTAGTGTTTTGCACAAAGAAAGAACTGATCTATTGGGCAAAGTAATAGGGGGCACAGAAGAAACGACTACTGGGGTAATAAGATTGAGAAGCATGGCCCAAGAAAATAAGCTTATGTATCCCATAATAGCTATAAACGACGCTGACACGAAACATCTTTTCGATAATAGATATGGCACTGGCCAGAGCACATTGGATGGTATTACAAGGGCAACGAATGTTTTATGGTCTGGAAAGAGCGTAGTAGTTTGTGGTTACGGATGGTGTGGTAGAGGAATTGCAATGAGAGCTAAAGGAATGGGCTCTCACGTCATAGTAACAGAAGTTGACAGTGTTCGAGCATTAGAGGCGGTGATGGACGGATACCAAGTTATGCCCGTTGCAGAAGCTTCAAATGTGGGAGATATATTCATCACTGCAACTGGCGATGTTAATGTTATAGATAAAGAAACTTTAGACAATGCCAAGGACGGAGCCATATTGGCTAATAGCGGACATTTTAACTCAGAAATAAACATACCCTACCTTGAGTCTATTTCGTCTGGGAAGAGATTAGTAAGATCTTCAGTTGAGGAATACAGCATAAAAGATGGTCGCAAACTGTATTTGTTGGGTGAAGGTAGACTCATAAATTTAGCAGCGGCAGAAGGCCATCCATCTTCGGTCATGGATATGAGCTTTGCAAACCAAGCTCTCTGTATAGAATATCTAGTTGGTAACGCAAAAGAATTAGGGAAAACGGTTCATTCAGTTCCCAATGATATAGATGAAACAGTGGCACGAATCAAACTGCATTCACTGGGTATCGGTATAGATAGCCTTACAGAGGAGCAAGAGTTATATCTAAGAAGTTGGGAAGCAGGCACCTAGTTCCTATACAAGCTTGAATATGTTTAAATAGTAAGGACTTGTTGTAAATAAGCTTCCAGTTATTTCGATCTAATTTATGGGATAGACAAAAGGAATTAAAAATGGGATTCGCCTTTACAGATTCAAAATCATATTTATATACATCGGAATCAGTGACAGAGGGTCATCCTGATAAACTGTGTGACCAGATTTCGGACGCCATTCTTGATTCCCTTCTGGCCAAAGATTCGGCTGCAAGGGTTGCATGTGAAACATGTGTAACGAATGGTTTGGTTATAGTAATGGGTGAGATTACTACCTCTAGCTATGTAGATGTTGCTAGCATAATAAGGAACACAATATATCAAGCAGGGTATAACGATCCGGATTTCGGTTTTGATTCCAAGAGTTGCGGAGTGATAGTCTCTCTGCAAGAGCAGTCACAAGATATAGCATTAGGAGTTGATTCGTCTCAGGAGGACAAAAAAGAAGGTTCAAAATATAGTGTTGAAGATCCTGAGAAGATAGGGGCAGGAGATCAAGGGATGGTTGTGGGTTTTGCCTGTAACGAAACCAAGGAGCTAATGCCTTTATCTATAGATCTTTCGCATAAGTTGTGCCAAAGATTGGCAGAAGTACGTAAGGGAGCAATAATTCCATATTTGAGACCAGACGGTAAAGCACAGGTGACAGTGGAATATTCATATGGTGCACCTAAAAGAATAGAAGCAATAGTTGTTAGTACTCAACATGCTCCAGATGTGTCGCAAGAGGTTATAAATGAAGATATAACTAAATTTGTGATCAATGAAATTATTCCCAAGAATTTGTGTGATGAAGATACTAAAATCTATATAAACCCTACAGGCAGATTTGTAGTTGGTGGACCTGTAGCAGACACTGGTTTAACTGGACGCAAGATACTTGTCGACACTTATGGTGGAGTGGCTAGGCATGGAGGCGGAGCGTTTTCAGGCAAAGATCCAACCAAGATTGATAGGTCAGCAGCATATATGGCCAGATATGTTGCGAAAAATATTGTTGCAGCCGGCTTAGCCGATAGATTGGAAATACAAGTATCCTACGCTATAGGTCGAGCCTCTCCTCTTTCAGTAGCCGTGGAAACTTTTGGTACTGGTCATGTCGATGATCAAGTTATTGTAGATCTTATAGATAAACACTTCGACTTTCGTCCTGCTGCAATAATAAATAATTTAGACCTTAGGCGACCTATATATAAACCTTCTGCTGCGTATGGGCATTTTGGTAGAGAAGATATTTCTTTACCTTGGGAATCAACAGATAAGGCAGACATTCTTCGGTCAGAAGCCAACATAAAATAGGATAATACTTTATATGTTTGTTTGTGCTGAGGTTTCGAGATGAAAGCCGTAATACTTGCTGGTGGGGCAGGGACTCGGCTCCGTCCTTTGACAAATAACCTTCCAAAACCCATGGTTCCGATTTTGAACAGACCATTTTTGGAGCACATGTTAGATAGCCTAGCAGCACATAATGTTACAGACGTCATTATAACTGTCTCTTATTTGTCAGATAACATAAGGAACCATTTTGGTGACAATGGTTACGCAAATATGAATATCCATTATGTTTTAGAGGAGAGTCCTCTGGGTACAGCAGGTGCTGTAAAAAATGTAGAAAAGTTATTAGATGATACTTTTTTGGTTCTTAATGGGGACATATTCACCAACTTAGATATATCGAAGATGTTGTTATTCCATAATGATGCGGACTCTAAGGCCACATTATTTCTGAAAGAAGTATCCGACCCTTCTCAATTTGGTGTAGTTGAAATGAAAGGTGATGGTTACATAGAGAAATTTATAGAAAAACCTAATCCTGGTGAAACAAAGAGCAATTGGATTAACGGTGGAGTGTATATCTTGGAACCAGACATTCTGCAAATTGCCCCTGAAAACGAGTTTTATATGTTTGAGAGAGGTTTGTTTCCGACTCTATTAGAAACTCAAATCCCAATGTACGGTTACAGGAATAATCCATATTGGATTGATCTAGGTACGCCATCGAATTATCTTAGAGTTAATCATGATATTTTGAATTCTGTCGATGAATCTATGATTGTTGAGAATAGGGATATTCTGAATACAGAAGGATATTTTGCCCACCCTTCGGCTGTAATAGAAGGGCCTGTCATTGTCGGGCGCGATTGTTTCATCGGAGCAGGATCGGTGATACGAGGTCCTACAGTTATAGGGTCTGGAGTGACAATCGGAGAAGACAATGTAATATCGGGTTCTGTGCTATGGGATGGTGTTAAATTAGGAAACCAAGTGATTCTGACGGAATGTATCTTGGCTGATGATGTTACAGTAGATGATAAAGTCAGGATAGGGAATCTCTGTATGGTGGCATCTGGAATGAATGTGACGACTGATCTGCAGCCCGGTATTTCTCTTGGACCTACTGGATAGTTAATCTGTAGGTTTCAATTGCTAGAATTCTTATCATTTATATTTGGTTGTATATTCTGTAAGATATGGTTGATTATATTTTAGTAAATGGATGGTTAGAAAATGCCAATTCAATTTGGTACAGACGGATGGAGAGGAATCATAGCTGACGATTTCACTTTCGAAAATGTCAGATACTGTGCACAAGGTGTTAGCGATTATATCTTGGCACAGAACCTGGCAAATAAAGGGTTGATAATCGGATACGATACTAGATTTTCGTCTGAGGAATTTGCTGATACTGTTGCAGAAGTTTCAGCTGGTAATGGCATAAAGACCCTGCTCTGTGACAGGCCTGTACCAACACCTGTAGTTAGCTATAATGTGCTATTTCGTGGAACCGGGGGAGCTTGCGTTATAACCGCTAGCCATAATCCTCCTCAATGGAATGGTTTTAAATTCAAACCAGAATATGCCGGGAGTGCTTCCCCTGAGATTGTGGATGCGCTAGAAAGGCATGTTTTAAGTTCGGAGACAAGAAAATATTATAAACACGTTCGATGGGAACAAGCTATGTCTCAAAACATTGGTTCACTTATAGATCCGTCGCTGCCATATTTGCAACATGTATCTACTTTAGTTGATATAGATGCGATAAGAAATTCAGGACTGCGAATAGTTGCTGATCCAATGTACGGTGCCGGAGCTGGATACTTTACGACACTCCTTGAGGGAGGGGCCTTAAACATTGTTGAAATTCACGATGCCAGAAATCCCATTTTCCCAGGGATGCTACAACCTGAACCGGTGGCTAAGAATTTAGTGGAATTATCAGATATTGTTGTAAGAGAAGGATATCAAGCTGGTTTAGCTCTAGATGCAGATGCTGATAGATTTGGATTAATCGACGAAAAGGGAAATTACATAAATCCACTTCAAGTATTAGCTTTATTAGCCTTATACATGCTGGAAGTTAGAGGTGATAAGGGTCCGTTAGTAAAATCTTTGACTTCTAGTAATATGATCTACAGATTAGCAGAGATATTCTATGTTGGTGTTTTTGAATCCCCTGTAGGATTTAAATATATAGGGCCTACTAT
>CAZNWQ010000072.1:0-6471 GCA_964576965.1 uncultured Dehalococcoidia bacterium | reverse complement strand
TTGTTATTTGTTAACTTCTTTTTTGATATAAAAGAAAATATTCCACACATAAGCTTTAAATAAAAAAATTATAATTTAAAATATATTTTTTCGATATTCTCAACGTGTCTTTTCACTGAATATTTATTACTAACAAAAGTATGGGCATCTAACAAAATTTTATTTAATTTACTTTTATTCATTCTAAGTACATAAATGCTTTTTTTTGCCAAATCTATGTAATTATCTTTTTCGAATAGCCATCCGGTTGAACCATTTTTAATAATTTCACTATTTCCTCCAGAATTAGAGGCAATAACAGGTATTTTGGATAACATGGATTCAACTATATTTCTTCCTAAGGCTTCATCAACCGCTGGAGATAATATTAGATCACAATTTCTTAACCAAAAAAAAGGATTGTCAGAAAAACCAATATTAACTAAATTTGAATTTCTTTTCTTTTTTATAAGATTCTTTAAGATGCTTTTCTTATCTAATCCAACTATAAAACGCCCCACGGCCGAAGCCGTTATACTTATAACTCTTCTCCATAATGGCCAATTACTGACACCACCCCCATCAACATATCTTGAACCTATAACAATGTCACAATAATTGAGATGCGACAAAAGATCTGGTAAATACTTCGGATCGTGAGACATGTCAGCGTCCATCATAACCAAATAATCTCCGTCGGAATAATCAAACCCGGTTACTACTGCACTCCCTAAGCCTAATTTATCTGGTCTTTCTATCAGGCTAATACGATCATCCTTCTCCGCCAATCCCCTTACTGCATCACCAGTTCCATCTGGACTAGAATCATCAACAACAATTATTTGGTAATGCCATTTACCATCGAGAGCTTCGTCTATATTCCTCAATATAATTGAGATATTGTCACGTTCATTATATGTAGGAATTACTACAGATACTTTATTTCCGTCCATATTCCAAAACACCCATCCAATTCAACAGTGTTTCCAACATAATTTATTACGATTGTTAGCAATAAATCTATATATTCTATAACCAATTTTGTCAACTCCAGGAATCCACATCAAAGGTGCGAATGGCATGAACGGTATCAAGATAGTTGTCAATTTTCTAACTACATCAAATCCTGAAAAGTATTTGTCCCTAGAATCAACCATATGAACTTCAAAGTTAAATTGTTGCAAGGATAAATTATTTATAGGGTGAGTAATATCTTGGAATGGTACAAGTTTTATCCTTTTAACAATATCAGTCATAGCTACTAGTTTCATTGAGGCTCTACACAAAAAACAATTGCCGTCATAGTAGATCGTGAAGTGATAGTTAAACATCAAGAATCCAGCCTCTTAAATCCATCAACCGATGATCTAACCATCCATACCCTAGCAACAATACTATCACGTGAAATAGGTCCGTATTTACGACTATCAGTGCTCAGATTAGGGTTATCACTCATCAAAAAATACTCTCGGCCAGCCAACAGCCAACTCTTTCTGCCAACATCACCAGAAATGTCAGCTATATCATCAGAAACTCTATGTCCATTTACAGATATTTCATTATTAACTAAACAGATTGCGTCGTGTGGTCCAGCTATTATTCTTTTTATCGCGCGAGTTCCAATATCTGTCGGTTCTATAACAACCACAATATTCCCTACAACAGGTTGTTTAGATAAAATATTAAATCTTTCAGCATAAATGACGTCGTTAGGCTTTATGCCTGGCCACATACTATAACCTTCAACTGTCATTTCTACAGATAGGAATTTCTTAATGAAAAAATATATTTTTCTGATCATGATTAGTTATAAATTAATATAACACTAATACAAGTATTCAACGAATACACTTTTAACTATATGAAAACTAGCAAATATTAGATTGACCTCTTGGCATCACAGGATCATTCCTTTAGACTATACATAATTAAATATTGTGCCAGGAGGTATGAAGTGAATATATTGCAGAGAACAATAAGCACCCTAATGTCTAATAGAGAACATGCTAAAGTGCATGCACATTGTGATATCCCATGTGGTATCTACGATCCCATTTTAGCCAAAATAGCCGCCCAAACAGTGCTAAAAATGGCAGTAAGACTAGAAGCAGTTGAAATACCGGCTAAAGACATTTCAACCCCTAACACTGTTACTCGGTATATTGCAGTCAAAGAGGAACACGCTCAACTTGTTAAAAGTGAATTGAATACGCTTTGGTCTGACTATTTCAAACCTGAGCACTTAGAAAAATATCCTAGCCTTCACGAACTTTTCTGGAACGCGAACAAATTGGCTGGAGCTAACAAACAGGGAGTAAGCTCATCTTCTGCCAAACAGCTGGTAGAGTCAGTTGACGCAATTGCAACAATATTCTGGGCCACAAAAGGGGTTGATTACACCGATTCAGTTGCAGACACACGTTACGGCAGTTAAAACTAAATAAATGAACCACGTTATTGGCACTACTGCACTTGACCATCACCGGTGTTGTGCGTGGTGCCAACGTGGTTCTAGGAAACAAACTTATCATCCGCAAAAACTGTGTTAAAATGACACCATGCATTTAAACGGTTTTGATTTAGAGCTACCAATCCCCAAATTAAGAAAGCCACATGCTTTTGTGACTCTAAGGCCTTGGATTGACGTGGGCAGTGTTGGACGACTCGCGTTCAGAACTTTAGAACGTCATTTCGAAGCAAAAGACTTGGCAAAATTATCTCGACCTGGAATATTCTTCGACTTTACCCGCTACAGACCAAACATATACACATTGGACGGCAAAAGAGAAGTTACTGTGCCAAACGTTAATGTTCGTTACGCTACAGGGCCGGGAGAAAATGATTTTATATTTTTGCATTTACTAGAACCTCACTTGAACGGAGAGACATACGTTAAATGCGTAGTCCAGTTACTTAAACACCTCGAAATCGAACGTTATTGCCTGCTCGGATCAATGTACGATCTAGTGCCTCACACAAAACCAATCTTAGTGACAGGCTCATCCAATAATGAGGAAACTTCAGATCAAGTAAAAACATACGGGGTCAATTCGAGCAATTACGAAGGACCTACAAGCATCATCACCACAATTAATCAACATCTTAACCAAGTCGGCATTGAAACAATGGGACTGATCGCTCATCTGCCTCAATACGCTCAAACCGAGGTGAATCATGCCGGCAGACTCAGGTTATTGAATATAATATGCGAACTTTATGGTTTTTCAATGGATTTAGGAAGAATTGCTCTTAGAGCTAAGCAGCAAAATGATGAATTATCTGCTGCCATGGCTAAAAGCCCTGAAGTTAAGGCATTGGTAGAACAACTCGAACTTCAATATGACAAAAGACTAAATAAAGACGAAGACAATGATTATGATTTGTCTCCTGAAATCGAAGATTTCCTAGATGAGATGGGTAATCAATTCAGTCAGAATTAAAGTATCCAAACAAAATCATATAAGTTCTATTCTTACCGAAACATTCCGGGCATGCCGCCAGGCATTTTCCCAGACGACATTTGTTTCATCATCTTCTTCATTTGACGGAACTGATTCAAAAGTTGATTGACCTGTTGAGCAGATGTGCCACTACCTAATGCTATTCTCCTCCTTCGACTACCATTCAATATGTCGGGGTTTCGCCTTTCTCCTGGCGTCATAGAATAAACTATTGCTTCTACAGATTTAATAGAATCGCCATTTATATCTTGTTGGGACATTTTACTGGATATCGAAGAAAAACCCGGTATCATTTCAAGTATTTGACTAAACGGACCCATTTTTTTGATTTGTTGAATCTGTTCCAAAAAATCTTCCAGATCGAATGTTGCTTTTCTAATTTTGCTCTCCATATCTTTCATGCGTTCTTCTGATATGGTTTCCTGTGCTCTTTCAACTAGCGTTACAACATCACCCATTCCCAATATTCTAGAAGCCAAACGATCTGGATGGAATAATTCTATATCATCAATACCTTCACCAATTCCAATAAATTTTATTGGTGTCCCTGTAACTTTGTTGATTGATAAAGCTGCTCCTCCACGTGCATCTCCGTCTAGTTTAGTCATGATTACGCCAGTCAATCCAATAAGATCATGGAAGCTTTGAGCAGAATTCACGGCATCCTGTCCAGTCATGGAGTCTACAACCAATAATGTCTCAATCGGATCAGCACAATCTCTGATCAATCTTAATTCTTCCATCATCTCTTCATCAACATGAAGACGACCTGCTGTATCCAGTATTACCCAAGAATAATCACTACTTTGAGCTCGTTTAATAGCATTCCTGCATATGTCCACTGGGTCATCTGTGTCTTTCTGACTGTAAACCGCTACGCCTAATTTTTGCCCTAAAACTTCAAGCTGGTCAATCGCTGCAGGTCTATGAACATCACACGCAACAAGTAAAGGTTTTTGCCCATTCTTGTTCAAAAAGTTAGCAATTTTAGCAGATGTTGTGGTTTTCCCAGAGCCCTGTAATCCCACTAACATCAAAATGGAAGGCGTTTTGTCAGCATTTATCAATTTAGAAGACCCTGAACCCAGAATATTAACTAATTCATCGTTAACTATTTTCACCACTTGTTGTCCAGGACTGATACTCTTTAGCAAATCTGAGCCAACTGCCTTAACACGAATGTTTTCAATAAATTCCCTGACAACTTTAAAATTCACGTCAGCCTCGAGTAGAGCGAGCCTGATTTCCTTTAGAGTTTCCTCAATATCTCTTTCACTGATTCTACCTTTAGAAGATATTTTATTGAAAATTGTATTCAGTTTTTGAGACAGAGATTCAAACATACTTAATTTTCCTCATAAAACTTCCAGTATTTACCTACTTAACTCTCTTCTTATTTAATTGCCATGCAGATCATGTAGTTTGGTTTTGAGATAATCTAACTGTGGCACGGGAGCAGGATTCTCTCCATTGATAATGGCTAAATAGTAACTAACATAATCCCCAAAAAGCACAATGCTCAGCATCTGCGCAAGTACACCCGTACCCATACCATGTACAATTTGACAGTGAGCTTGTACGTCGTTTAACAACTCTCTAACTACTTCGTATCTGATCCTCATCCCGTCATGTAATATATGAGAGTCAAGTATTATCCCATAACTATTTTGGGAAACAGATGAAGGCCATTTTATTCCTGCTATTGCATTGTGCCCTGCTTCAGGAAATAATTCCAACAATGCCCACGATTTTGCATTTTCGTTAAACTGTGTCTTCCATCTCCTTGCAACCCCAGACAGTATCCCTCCACCATAAACAGCTATAAGTTTTCCTTGAAGAGATAACGCTAATTCTTTGGCAGGATTATCATCAACGGGTACACTTGGCATCAATCTGTCAGCCATAGTGCTAAGTGTGTTTATCGCTTCTTCAACGAGAAAACTCTCTACTTCTATCAATCCTAAGTTTTCCATAATTGCCAACGGTGTGAGGAAGCTATAACCCAGTGCTGTTCTCGGTTCGCCTTTGTAATTAATATTAACCACTGGGACATTCGATTCAGAACTCATATCAGCTAATAAGCCGCCAGAGGTTAGAGACAACAATTTAGCACCTTTAGACAATCCGTCCCTAAAGGCTGAGACAGTTTCCCCTGTATTGCCAGAATAACTAGAGACCATAACCAACGATTTATCTCCCACAAATTGAGAAAGGGAATATTCCCTACAGACGGTCACAGGAACACCTTGCAAAATACCGGACAAATCACATAGCAGTTCTCCTCCAATTGCAGATCCGCCTACTCCACATACAACGACATTATTCACATCTCTGTAATAACTGGGCAATACTAGGTCAGTGCCAATGGACCACGCGGACACACACTGCTCAGACAAACCAAATATCCTGTCTCTGAATAGACTAGGATCTAATGTTTCGTATGTATTAGGGTCGTCTAAGTAATGTGTTGTTGCCACTGTCAAACCCCCACAAAATTCCTGGCTTCCGATATCAATTTGTCAACTAAATCTTCAGTTTTTGCTTCTGAATAAATACGCAAAAGTGGCTCGGTACCAGAAAATCTTATAGCTAACCATGAACCATCTTCTAAAGCGAATTTAGTTCCGTCAAATTGATCGATTCGTTTAATATTGACGCCTGCAATAGAATCTAATGTTATATCGTTTAATTTTTCTTTTATAGATTCTTCTATGATTGGATCATAGAGAATATCATCTCTACGATAATAGTGTGGCCCTACTTTACTGTAAAGGTATTCTATCAACTCTGATGGAGTCTTATCCATCTTTACCATCATGTCAAGAATGAATAGTCCGCTCAAGATACCGTCACGCTCTGGTATGTGTCCTCTGAAACCAAATCCTCCACTCTCTTCCCCGGCTAATAAAGCATTTTTTTCTATCATAGTAGGCCCTATATATTTAAATCCTACAGGGGTTTCAAAAACAGGAACATCGAATATCTCTGCTAATCTGTAGATCATATTACTAGAAGTCAAAGATTTTACTAA
>CAZNWQ010000071.1:0-6477 GCA_964576965.1 uncultured Dehalococcoidia bacterium | reverse complement strand
TTCAGTCATTTGAAAAGAAGAGGGTATAGTTACACAGTAATCAAAAGAACTATTGATGAAGTTAGAAGCGAAGATATCGGTCAACCATATCCATAGAAAAACTCACTAAGCGTTGTCTCTAAAATTCATTTCATATAATTTTGCGTAGAGACCGTTTAAGCGCAAAAGATCATCATGTTTGCCAAGTTCTTCTATTTTACCTTGTTTAAGAACAAGAATTTGATCCGCCTCTTTTATGGTTGAAAGGCGGTGGGCTATTATGACAGCCGTTCTACCTTTTAGCAGTGCCTTGAGCGCAATTTGGATTAGTTGCTCTGTATGGCTGTCAACATTGGCGGTAGCCTCATCCAATATCAGTATTTTCGGGTCGGCTACTAATGCCCTAGCGAAGGAAATCAATTGCCTTTCTCCAACGCTTAAATTACTGCCGCGTTCTAATAAAACCGTTTCGTAACCTTGGGGTAAATTCATTATGAATTCGTGAGCACCTAACGCCTTTGTAGCGGTTTCTATTTCTGCTTGAGTTACGGATCTTTTGGCAAATCTAATATTGTCTGCGACAGAAGTAGAATATAAGAACGGTTCCTGCAACACCATGCTCATTTGTTTTGCCAGTGATTCGTGTGTGATGTTTCTGACGTCATATCCGTCCACTGTGACAGAGCCAGATTTCACATCATAAAAGCGCGCCACCAGAGAGACGATTGTGGATTTACCTGCTCCAGTTGGCCCCACTATAGCCAGAGTCTGCCCGGGGGATACTTCAAGTGATAAATCATCCAAGACAGGAACATCCGGAAGGTAAGAAAAAGAAACGTTATTGAAATTGAGGCGGCCTTTGATGGGAGGTAACTCTTCAGCTGTAGGAGAATCTACAATTTCAGGCTTTATGTCTAGGAGTTCAAAAATTCTCATGCCAGCGACCATAGCTCGTTGCATCTGTGCATATTGCATAACCAACGCTCGTATAGGCTCAAAAAACCTTTGCACAAATAAAGCAAAAGCAACCATAGTTCCGAGTTCCAAAGACCCCGACTGTTCCATTCTCCCCCCGACTATTATGACCGTACCAAAAGATAACGCTGTCAGGATTTCCACGGACGGCATTAAACTGGCAGTGAGCCGTATAGCTCTAAGATGAGCTGATAGATGGAGTTGGTTTAGTTCTTCAAACCGTTCCATATTGACCGATTCTCTATTCATGCTTTGTGTTACTCGGATTCCAGTAATATTTTCGTTTAAGTTGGCATTAACTCCTGCTATTGCATGCCTTATTCGTACAAATGCTTGCCGGGCTCTTTTTTGCCAGAAAATCATTATAACCATGAAAACAGGAATTATTGTGAAACAGATCAAGGCCAGTTGGAAATTCCAAATCAGCATTATGGCAATTATTCCAAACAAGCTAAGTATTTCTGCAAACCCAACCACGAAAACGTTAGAGAATTCTTGTAATGCTGCAGTATCATTTTGGACTCGGCTCATCAGCCTGCCCACTTCATTGTGGTCGTAGAACATAGAGGAGAGTTTTTGTAGATGGGCGTGCATTTCGGCTCTTAGTTTCAATAATATAGCCATGTGTATAGAAGCCAAGCCTCGCAAATGAAAATAATTGCCGGCCAAATTTATAAAAACTACAGCTACAAAAGCTAAGCCCACTTTGTTCATGCCAGTGATTTTCTCAGCAGTGGAGAGGTCTTCCGGTCTGAGATAGTTGTTAATGGCAATACCCACCAATACAGGGATGGAAACTTGGGTAGCTATATATAGTAGCATTGCAATCATGCTGACGAATCCCAATTTCCAGTGTGGTTTGACATAGGACGCAAGGCGAAAAATAATTCTTGATGAAAATGAGGCTACAAGATCATTATCTTCAAGCACCAAGCTTAACCTATGACGGATCCTTCTGACTTCCTGATAATCAGGCAAATTTGGATTTGTCGTTTTCTTCACTTGATCAGCCATTTTGGAAACTCGTTTGCTGAGGGGACTCAAGCTGATTCGAAGAAACAGACCCGGAGTCATCGTTAGTCATTGCATTAGGCTCCTGAGGACGCAACTGTAGTTCATATATCTCTTTGTAAGGGCCCGGTTGGCTCAAAAGGTCTGTGTGTGTTCCTTGTTGTACAATAGCCCCTTTGCTTAGAACCAAAACTTTGTCTGCCTTTTGCACACTGCTTAAGCGATGGGCTATGACAAAAGTGGTGCGACCTTCCATCACGTTTTCTAATGCCTTTTGTATTAAATGCTCGGTTTCAGTATCGACACTGGAAGTGGAATCATCAAGAATCAGAACCGGAGGATCAAGTAATAATGTTCTGGCAATGGCCAGACGCTGTCTTTGCCCTCCAGAAAGAGTAGAACCACGCTCTCCAACATATGTATCATATCCGTCGGGCAATGCCATAATGAAATCGTGTAATTGGGCTAATTCTGCTACTCTTTTAACATCCTCATCTGATGCGTGTATAGAACCATAAGCGATATTAGCTCTTATAGTAGATGTAAATATGAAAATATCCTGCTGTACTATGCCAACATTTGCTCTAAGGGAATTAAGGGTCACATCTCGAATATCTGTCCCGTCTATAGTTATAGCGCCGGCAGATACATCATAGAACCGGGGTATCAGGTGTACTAAAGTCGATTTGCCACTGCCTGGGGCGCCTAAAATAGCCACAATGTTTGAAACAGGGGCCTCTATATTTATTCCGGTAATAGCATCTCTGCCGGATTCGTCGTATCTAAAGGAAACGTTTTTAAATTCAACAAGGCCATTCACCTTGGGCATTGTTGATGCTTGCTCCTTTTCTTGTACAGGAGATTCTGCATCAAGCAGGAAAAAAATTCGTTCTCCAGTCGACAGGGCTCGAGCAAAACTATTTACTATGAAAGCGAACATTCTGACGGGCATAGAAAGCAAGCCCATGTACAAAAGGAAAGAGACCAATTGTCCTTCAGTTAAATGGCCTTTTACAACTTCACTTCCACCAAACCAGAGAATAACGCCTGTTCCCCCTAGGAAGAAAAAGTTGTTTAAAGATGTTGTAATTGCTTGTAGTTTTTCCGCAGTGTATCCATAGTGAGCCACTAAAGATGCTCCTTTGGTAAACTTTTCCTTTTCATGGTCCTCAGCAGCGAAAGCTTTTACAACACGTTGGCCAGACAGGTTTTCTTGAAGAAGGGTGTTCAGGCGTCCCATTTCTTCTCTTTCAGCCATCCAGTTTCTGCGCATCGCCATCATTATTGTAGAGGTTCTCAGTATGATTAGAGGCATAAAGACGAGACTCATAAGAGCTAATTTCCAACTCGTCATTATTAATATGACGGCCACTCCGACTATCAGAAGAATCATGAAGGCGCCTCGTATTGCGCCTCCCTGTATAAACATTCTTATACCTTCAACATCTGCAGTTGCTCTGGACATTAAATCACCGGATTTTTGGCTGTCATGAAAGGCAAAACTTAGGGTTTGCATTTTATCGAAATACAAGTTGCGAATGTCGTAGGCGACTCGTTGTCCAAGAGACTCCCCTAAGTATTGTTGCCCGTAGGCGCACACTCCCCTGCCAACACTGACAGCTAAAGCAGCTAGAGCGAGCATTACAAGTGGTCGAAGGTCTCCTGACCCAATTACTTGATCAACTGCCTCACCAATAATGCGAGGAATCACCAAGGCAAATGCAGCCACGCCTATAGAAGAGAAGTAGGCCAAGATTAGCCGGTACTTGTAAGCTGCAGCGTAGCGCATAATTCTTAGGAAAATAGACATCTACGCTTCAATTGTCCAAAATAAACTTATTAAAAGATACATCAGTGGATATACATTTCTGCCAGACCAAAAAGAATTGCAATGCTCAGCATTCTATACTTATTGACTAAAATTGTCTAGCTAGAGCGCTAATGTTGACCAGGTAATACGAACGTGGGTATTATCAAGAAATATGGAAAAACACAAAATTGATAAAACCAACAAACTCATTTGGTATAGAGGGTTAATTGATTCGGCGCGACCTAAGCAATGGATAAAGAACCTCATTGTTTATTTCGCTTTATTTTTCACTGTAGGAGAATCCTGGCAGTTAAATAATACGGAGGAATTGGCAGGTCTACTATTAAGAAGTACCGCAGTGTTTGCAATTTTTTGTTTGATAACTTCGTCAATTTACGTTGTAAATGATATTCTTGATAAAGATAAAGACCGGCATCATCTTAAAAAGAAAGCTAGGCCCATTGCTGCTGGACAAATAGATATCAAGCTGGCCTTAGGCTTTGCAGGAATATTGGCCGTTGTAGGAGCTATATCTAGTTATGCGTTGAGTCCGAACAGCTTTCTAATGGTTGTAGGATATTTCTTGCTTATGATTCTATATTCAGTGTGCCTGAAACAGATTGTAATTGTCGATGTGATTACAATAAGCCTCGGTTTTGTAATTCGAGCTGTGACAGGAGCCATAGTTATAGATGTGTCTGTTTCTCCGTGGCTTTATGTTTGTACCGGCTTAGCTGCTTTATTTCTAGGATTTTCTAAAAGATTGAATGAAAAGAAATCTGTTGGGGCGGATGGCTATTTGCAGAGAGAGACATTGCAGGAATATTCGGTCGATTTCTTACAGCAACTTATTGCAATATCAGCAACTAGTTCTCTCTTGGCATACACATTGTATACTTTCACTTCGCCAAATTTACCAAGTAACAACGCAATGATGCTTACAATCCCTTTTGTTGTCTATGGCTTGCTCAGATACCTCTTTTTGGTCAACGATAGTAACCAAGGAGAATCACCGGAAGAATTAATCTTAAAAGACTTACCATTCAAAATAAGCGTAGTAGCTTGGCTGTTAGTTGGTTTTACTATATTGATCTACTATAGGTGACTAATTCAGATTGAAAGCCGTAGCTGCTGTATCTACTATACCCTTTGATATGGCAAGAGAAGCAGTAGCCCCGGGAGATGGGGCGTTTCTAACATGAATTGCTTGAGGTGTTTCTGTTATATGAAAATCATCTTGCATAAATCCGGCAGATGTAACTTCTTGAGCTCTTACACCTGAGCCGCCCGCGGCAAGATGCTTTTCTTCTATTGCGGGAATTAGCTTTTGTAAAGATCGTACAAAAGCCTTTTTACTTAGCGATCTATAGAATTCTTGCATGCCTCGAGACCAATATTTCGCTGTCATGTTCCAAAACCCACTAAATTTCAGCGTATCAAAAGTCTCAGATATGTTTATTTTGGTTTTAGAATAGCCTTCACGGGCAAATGCAAAAACAGCATTGGGACCCGCCTCGACTTCTCCATGTATAGTATTTGTGAAGTGGACTCCCAGGAAAGGAAATTCTGGGTTAGGGACAGGGTATATTAAGCCCTGGACCATTCCTGCTGCTTCTTCAGACAGCATAAAATATTCGCCCCTGAAGGGGATAATGCGTATATCATTGGTGTCACCCATCATTCTAGCGATAACATCGGAATAAAGACCAGCGCAATTAATAACGAATGATGCTTTAAATAATCCGGTGCTAGTTTCTATATTAAGCAATCCATCCCTTCTGATAACAGACTCAACCTTCGTGTTAGTTTGTATATCTCCTCCATTCTCTTTAAACACTTTTGCGTAGCCGAGAGATACCTGTACATAATCTATAATGCCAGTATTAGGAGAAAGAAGTGCTTTAATGCCGTTCGCGTATGGCTCGTAGTCTTTCAATTCATCAGCACTAATCATTTTGAGATCAGCAACTCCGTTGGCTGTACCTCTCCTGTGCAACTCCTCTAGTGCAGGAATTTCAGATTCAGAGGTCGCAACGATGACTTTCCCGCACATTTTATAAGGAATTGTGTTTTCATCGCAGAAATCTATCAATTTACGGCTACCCTCAATACAGTTTATTGCTTTAAGCGAACCAGGTTTGTAATAGATCCCTGAATGGATTACACCGCTGTTGTGGCCGGTCTGGTGTTGAGCCAATTCTTTTTCTTTGTCCAAAACAGATATCGTAAGTCTGGGAAATCGCTTTGATAGCGTCATAGCCGTGGCTAAACCTATTATGCCGCCGCCTATAATTATGATGTCAAAAGATTTACTTATCATTATCTAAGCCGTCCAACCCCAAGTCATCAATAGGATTATTAGTTGTTTTTTATCTATGACGAAGAGTTAGCAATGTGGTTTTGGACAGTATATTGTCCAAAACCACATTAATCAACAGGGTTGCAGTCTGTAATATTGAACAAATTGACCGTATTATACGCCCATGCTATGATTCTATCTGCATTCAAATTACACAACTTTGATCTGAAAAATGGATACACTCAAGCAGATAAATTTCGAAGTGGCAGCTTGCAAGAATTGCATTCTCTCCGACACAAGAACTAACACGGTTCCAGGAGAGGGTCCAGAAAATGCCGACATAATGATTATTGGCGAAGCTCCAGGATTCAATGAGGATAAAGAAGGAAGGCCATTTATCGGG
>CAZNWQ010000070.1:0-6510 GCA_964576965.1 uncultured Dehalococcoidia bacterium | reverse complement strand
GTCCATTACACTCGTTTTACCAACACATTTGCAATATCCGGACTGGTTACCGCAACTGTAGGATTGCTGCTCCGGGAAAGAATTGGCGAGTCTTTGGATATTAACGGGTTCGCACTGGGTGTTGCTACCTTAACCGGAATGGTCTTAGCAACTAGTTGGGCTAATGAAGTTGGATTGTCGACATACTTCGGACATATATCAGATAAATTTGGCAGGAAATCGGTCATTTTGACCTGTCTACCTCTGATTATAATAGGCTCGTCTGTCCTAATAATTGAAAGCGTTCTCGTAATCATTATAGTGGTACCGATAGTCTTTGCTGCTACTACTGCCAGCAAAATTACACTAGATGCATCGGCAGGAGACCTTTCTTCAGAATCCGACAGATCCGAAGTTATGAGCCGTTATGCTACCTGGACCGATCTGGGGGCTGCGTCCGGGCCAGTTGCTGGCTATGCATTATTGAGTGTATTAAATATCCAATGGATATATCTTTTTTCTTCGCTGCTATTAGCCACTGGACTTGTCTTTTACAGTATTGCAAATAAACATAAAACGGAGGCTAGCTAACCTGCTAACCTGCGTACCATGTCCATGTCGAACTCAATGCCTAGACCAGGACCGTCCGGAACCTCCAGCAAACCGTCTTTGATCTTTAGCGGTTCGGCAAGAATCGGATAATCATCACGTATAGAAACATGTTCTATATTATATTCTTGTGCATATGGCACACCTAGTGTAGCCGCCACGAAATGGGCATGCGCAACTGTGCTTACAATCGGCTGGGTGTTGTGACATGTTATAGGCACACCAAGAACCGAAGCAATTTCAGCAATCTTCAGAAAAGTCGTGAATCCGGGAGTTTTTACAATATCAGGTTGAATTATATCCACCTTACCTCTTATTATGAGATCCCTATATTCATATTCGCTGTATATCATCTCCCCAGATGCAATTGGAATATCCAGCGCGTCTGCAACTCTAGATAATCCTTCTAAATCATAATGAGGACGAGGCTCTTCAAAATGAAAGGCTCCTAGATCCTGTAAGTGCTTACCTATCTCTATGGCATGATGAACCGAGTAGGCACCATTAACGTCTACAAGTATATCCATGTTGTCTCCGACTGCTTTTCTAACTTCAGTTACGGTAGCAACTGTTTGATCCGCGTCATCATCTATTTTACCCGGAACAGCACTATGAAGCTTGTACCCACCAAACCCTTGTTCTCCAAAATACACAGCTCTCTTAGCCTCTTCAAGCGGCGTAAGATCTCTCTTGAGTGAACTGGCATATACAGGAACCTTTTCCCTAACTTTACCACCCAATAAGTTGTAGATTGGTTGACCTAGAGCCTTACCTTTTATATCCCATAATGCTATATCCAATCCTGCTATTCCTATCCAGATGGCACCACCTATCTCAAGGGCGCGTCCTGCAGCCGCCATGTCTCTGAAACGAGCGTCTGTATTACAGGGATCTTTACCTATTATTGATGGTGCGAGTATTTCCTCTACTACAGTTTTTGTTAATACTGGCTGACGCCTGAAGCATTCCCCTATACCCATCAACCCATCATCTGTATGAACGAATACAAAAGGATATTGACCATCTAGAATCAAATACTCTACTGAAGTTATTTTCATGCTTACATTCCAATCATAATAATGTCGCTGTGTTAGTCTAAAACGCTATAGAATAATATCATATATACAATCTGTTAATTAAAAGATGCGAGCCAGCTGACATCAGGAATGATAGAATAAGAATATCGACGATAAGGATGATATATGAAGCCAGTAATACTTGAATCGATCCGATTTTCATCTATTGACGTAACTACCCGAACAACTTGGGTTTTTGCAGAAATATTCGATGCCGAGGGCATCAGTGAAGTTGTTGAAATCACATCGGGAAACAATAGTAACGCGGTAGCCAAAACTCTTAGAGAAATGGTCAACAATATAAAAGGTCTATCGATATCAGGAGAATCAGAACTACAATCCCTTCTAACAATCACCACTAAAGCACTGGAGACCGATACAGTTTTAGCAACTGCTATGAGCGCACTTCGCACATCTGTATCTTGTTTTCAAGCAAGATATGAGTCCCTAAGTTTAACGGAACATTTGGGTGGAACGGTCAAAGACAAGGTGCCTTTGTATGCAAATATCAACAGATCTTTACTCGGTGATAACCGGTCTCCGACACACTTTGCAAAGGCAGCTGAAAAAGCAGTTAATAATGGGTTTGCAACCATAAAATGTGCCCCGTTTGATGAAGTCACCTCCGATATGAAATTAGGAGACATAATAGACGCCTCGAAAACTGGACTGGCAAGGGTTAGATCAATTAGGCTATCCGTCGGAAATCAGATAAATATACTGGTAGACTGCCACAGCCGATTCACACTGGAAACAGCACCTCACATATGTGCTGAACTTGCGTCGATTGACGTAAAATGGTTCGAGGAGCCTGTTGCTCCGGAAACAAAAAGTGATGAGCTATCACAAATCGCCTCAATAATAGATTTGCCTGTCGCAGGAGGCGAAAGCGGTTACGGTACACCATTCTTCGATAATCTTTTGGATAAAAACTCGTTGGAAATAATAATGCCTGATATAAAATTCTGTGGAGGCGTAAGCGAAGCAATTAAGGCAAGCTTATCAGCGTCACAAAAAGGAAAAAGGTTTTCCCTTCATAACCCGTCCGGCCCTGTTTCTCAATTATTAAGTGCTCACGTAACTGCGGCCGTATCGGATAGCATGCCATTGGAACACGCCGTTGATGAAACCGATTGGAGAGCAGACATAATGTCTCCAGCCGAAGAGATACGTGATGGTTTTTTCTGGATACCACGAGGACATTCGCTTGGTTCCGTATTAAACCAAAAGATCATACAAAATAAGGGTGTTCAATGGTGAATATATACTGATAAGTACTGATATAATGTAGATAAGGAGATTAATTATGAGTAGTTTAAGTTTAGCATCGGCAGAGAAAATCATAGAGGGATCTCGACAGAAAAGTTCGGAATTAGCAGCTAATTTTTGCATAGTCGTAGTAGATCCGAGGGGCGATTTAATAGCGATGGTGCGTGAAGACAATGCGCCTTGGAGAAGCATATTCATATGCCAAGGTAAAGCAGCAGCATCCGCTGCATTTATGCAACCAAGCGGAAACCTCACCGCCAATGGCTTCTCCCCTATACATCAGGGACTTATGGCAATGCTAGGTGGCAGAATGATACCTGGTCAGGGAGCACTTCCTGTTTATGATGGTGACGAAATAATAGGGGCAGTAGGTGTAAGCGGTGGCCCGCCAGCAGAAGACGAACAAGTTGCATTGGCAGGTATAAACCACGCCGGATACAAATGCTGCTAACGAAGTCCTCTGAATTACAAAGCTGATCTAGAGTTAAATCCTAAGGATAATGGAGTGGATTCATGGCTTTAAAAAGATGTCTTCTAGAACTAGGTAGTGGTGTTGATTTACATGGTAAGGATTCTACCAAAGCGGCTCGAAGAGCCGTATTTGACGCACTTCGCCACAGTAGTGTTTCTTTCCCCAGAGTATTCGGATATGAAACACAAATGATGTCTGTAGAGGTGAATATAGCAGTACCAAACCACGAAAGCGTTGATGCAGACGATGTATTAAAAGAAGTTCCTTACGGATCCAAAAGCATAAACATATCCGAGGGCGGAATGGCAATACCAGGAGGATCAGACAGCACAGATGCGACTATTGTTGCCAATGCCGCAATAATAGTGAGTCTGGATATTCCGGACTAATCACGGAGAGTTCACAAGGATAAGTTTATCCTTTTATTTTGAGCTCTTCACGTAAGTCAGTTATTGTTTGCTTTCTAGATCTGCTGGGTCTATTTTCTCTCAAACCTATGGGAAGGTTCTCTATTTCTGGAATTACTTTGACCGCTACAAATACAGGACCTTCCTGTGACATTATCTCCCCCATGCTCGTAGCCAAAGATTCCAAGTCGTCAAAATTGTAGGTTACTGCATAGCCTATTTCCTTAGCCACTCCAGCATAATTAATGTTTTGGGCATTAGGAACCGGCTGGCCACCGGTGGTGGCATAGCATTCATTATCCAGTACGAAATGAACAAAGTTTTTAGGCTGCTTCCCTGCAATAGAAGCTAAAACTCCCAAGTTCATTAGGAGAGACCCTTCAGCATCGAAAAGAACTACTTTCTCTTTTGGCAAACCAAGAGCCAACCCGAATGCTGCAGATGCCGTGTGTCCCATTGCACCACCTAAGTTTATATCTCTAGCTTCTTGGGTGCTTACGTCACGCCAGTGCTTACCAGAGGTTCCTGTGGCACAAACAATTGCATTGTTCCTATGTCTGTCAAATGCTTTAAATACCTCTAATGCTTCCATCATGGCAGAGATACCTCCATTAAATATAAATTCTGAAAAACTAAATTCTTATCTATTAAAGCCGTGGTATTCGTCACCTATCAATATAACTACAGGCTTGTTAGTAGCCTTGGCTTCTTCAAAAGCTGTGGTTATACGAGAAGCATCTTCATCGTGCTCCACCAGGTAATAATTCAATCCAAAAGCGTGAAGAAATGGTTCTGTATAAGTAGCAGCAGTGTCGGGAGTTATACCTCTCCTAGTCCAGCCCCTGTAACCGACCACCATCACTAAAGGAAATCCCGCTCCCAATGCCATTCCACGAATAGAATCACCGGATTCCATCATGCCTGTATTCTGGATTAGACAGACCGGGACTTTCCCTGCCACGTTTAGGCCTAACGCAACTCCCATAGTTTCGCCTTCACGGCTAACTGGAACTACATCCAACCACGATTCTTGTAACATCAATTCGTAGAGATAATTTGTTTCACTATCTGGGATAGTAATTATGTGAGTAACACCGTTTTTCTTGAACTCTTCTATCATTGTTTCCGGTTGTAATATAAGTGCCTGTTGTTCAGCCATACATACCTCCAAATCATGATTCTTAATACGGTCCAATAGTAATTAATTTACTGTTTTTACTGGATTTATAGTTTAACATGTATCTACTAGATATGCACATGAAATGTTGTATCAGATTCTCTAAATACTCTATAATCTTTGGCAGTCAATTGAAGTAGGTAGATAACAGTAGAGACATGACAATAGTGGTTAAAAAATTAGAGGCACAAGAAGAATACGATTCCGTCCGCTCAATAAGAACTGAAGTCTTTGTTAATGAACAAGGAGTACCTTCAGAAGTGGAATTCGATAACTATGACGAAACAGCCATACACGCGGTCGCATACGAATACGATAAAATCGTGGGCACAGGCAGATTAATTATCGACACCGCTACAGACGCACGTATTGGTCGTATGGCCGTTAACGAGTCCTCTCGTCGAAAAGGTGTGGGATCACAAATACTAGCTTTTCTGGAAAACACTGCAAAATCAAACGGGATCCGTCATATAACCTTGCATGCCCAACACTATGTACGGGATTTTTACGAAGAAAACGGATATAGAGAACAAGGGGAAACTTTTGTAGAGGCAGGTATTCTACACGTAGAGATGAGCAAGGTAATCAGTTAAATCAGAGATCATAAACAAGCAGTTGTAAAATAGGCAGATCATTTGCCTTGTTTAATAAAATCTACGATCATCTCTGCCATCGCCATAACTGTGACATTTATATTGGCCCTCACACAATCCGGCATTATAGAAGCATCCACGACTCTAAGTGAATCCACACCATATAATTTACCGTATTGATTAACCACAGCCATAGAGTCGGACTCAGGACCCATTTTGGCTGTACAAGATACGTGATGGCCCGTTTTAACGGTTCTTCTCATCCAATCATCTAAATCCTGATCAGATGCTAATACATGATCGGATGGGTGAATTTTTTTCTCAATTATTGCCGAAAATTCCGAATCCTTTTCAAATGCAACGAGCATTCTGACACCATCCCGACATCTTCTTACATCCTCGTCGTGATCCAATAAGTTATAGTTAAGATAAGGTTGTTCTTGATAATTGTTAGAGTTAAGCTTTATCTCTCCTGCCGATAAAGCAAGATTTAGACCCAGAGTAGCTGTCATGCCTATAGGTATAATTCCACCTTGTGTAATTTGTCCCCGAGAACCACCTGTTCTAGTGGCAAACCACACAACCATATCGTTCCTAAGAGATGACGCTTCAGCTGTATATCTGAGTATGACCTGATGCCTAGCCAATACGTACTTACCGTCTGCGCTTTCACCATAAAGATTCACTTCAGGCTTAGTTTCCCAGGAAACATCTACGATAGGGTGATCCCTAAGGTTCTGACCTACTCCAGGTGAATCCAATACAACATCTATGTCATGTTCTTCTAAATGATCCTTCGGACCAACTCCAGATAACATCAAGATGTGTGGTGATCCTATAGCTCCCGCACTAAGTATTATCTCCTCTCCTTCTACCACAAATTCCTCACCATCAGATACAGCCTCTATCCCTGTGGCTTTAGGTTTCG
>CAZNWQ010000069.1:0-6519 GCA_964576965.1 uncultured Dehalococcoidia bacterium | reverse complement strand
TGTATATCAATGAAGATTATTGGGGTAAGCCTGTTCCTAGCCTGGGAGATCATGGCGCAGAAGTATTAATAATAGGTCTGGCTCCAGCCGCACATGGAGCAAATAGAACTGGAAGAATGTTTACGGGTGATATGAGTGGAGCCTGGTTGTTCAGGACACTTAATAAATACGGTTTCGCTAACTCACCTGATTCTTCTCATAAAAATGACGGTTTGATGTTACACAATGTTTATATATCGTCAATAATACATTGTGCTCCACCAAACAATAAACCATTTCAAAAAGAAGTTGATATGTGCCTGGACTTTCTTGTCGAAGAAATGAAATTATTAAAAAATGTGAAGGTGGTTGTAGCACTTGGCAAGTTCGCCTTTGACGGATACTATAAAGCCCTCAAATTATCTGGATATTCTTACAATAGCGGACAGACCAAACCTCGTTTCGGTCATGGTGCCAGATATGAAACTCCAGATGGTAAACTATTAATATCGTCTTTCCATCCAAGCCGACAAAACACACAAACTGGCAGATTGACTAGAGAGATGTTTGACTCAATATTTGACATAGTTACGACCAAGATAGATGGCCCATCCAAGGTCTAGGTTTTCGTATCAATACTTCCTGTCCGTTTTTAACGAACTTAAAAGGTTCGCGGTTTCTATAGCAACGGTAGCAGATTCCTCTCCCTTATTACCCTGTCCATCACCAGATCTCTCAATGGCCTGCTCAACATTGAACGTTGTCAGTACCCCAAAAACCACAGGAATACCTGTTTCTACTGATATCTGACTTATTCTGCGAGCAGCCTCTCCAGCCACATAATCGAAATGAGCTGTGTCACCTTTTATCACAGCGCCTAGACAAATAATTGAATCCCAGTTGCCACTTTTGGCCATTTCACTAGCTACTACCGGTATCTCAAAAGAACCTGGAACCCAACAAATTGTTATATCCTCATCTTTCACACCCTGTGCCAGTAATTTATTACAGGCACCACTAACGAGTTTACCTGTTATAAAATAGCTATATCTTGCGGCTACTATTCCAATCTTCAAACCAGTACCGTCACTGCTGCCGATTATTCGTTTTCCTGGACCATCTGTCTCACCCTGTAACTCAGAAGACAATCCTTTCAACTTTTTCCCTCCTGAAACTCTAGCAAATGCCCTAATTTATCATGCTTAGTCTTCATGTATTTTTCATTTTCAGGATTAGTGGGTACTATAATAGGAATTCGTTCAGTCACATTTAAACCGTACGCGTCAAGCCCAACTATCTTTTTTGGATTATTCGTCAATATACGCATATTTTTCACACCAAGATCTGCCAAAATTTGAGCACCTATACCATAATGTCGTAAGTCCGGACTGAAGCCCAAACTCGTGTTGGCCTCCACGGTATCCATTCCCTGATCTTGCAAAGAATAAGCCTTTATCTTGTTATGCAAACCTATCCCTCTACCCTCTTGTCTCATGTACAAAAAAACCCCTCTGCCTTCTTTCGCAATCATATCCATTGCCAGATTGATCTGTGAACCACAATCACACCGCATGCTACCAAAAACATCTCCGGTCAAACATTCGCTGTGAACCCTAACCAAAACCGGCTCTGATGTGTCCACATCACCCATAACTAACGCAATGTGCTCGTCAGCATCTACTTGACTCCTAAATGCTATTGCCCTGAATTGCCCAAACGACGTGGGTAATTTCGCATCGGCTACCCTCTCAATCAGATTCTCATGCAACATGCGATGGGTTATTATTTGTTCTACGCTTACTATTTTTATTCCATGTTTCTCTGAAAATTTCTCCAAGTCATTCATTCTAGACATAGTGCCATCATCATTCATGATTTCACACAAAACAGCAGATGGATAAAGCCCTGACAATTTGGCAAGATCGATTGATCCTTCAGTTTGTCCTGCCCTGACTAAAACTCCACCCTCTTGATATCTCAAGGGAAATATATGACCCGGTCTATCCAAATCATAAGGTGAAGCTTTAGGGTCTATCATTGTCAAAATTGTAGAAGCTCTGTCATGAGCCGATATACCCGTAGTCGTACCTACGTTAGAGTCTACAGAGACAGTGAATGCAGTAGTATGTCTGGACGTGTTTTGATTTACCATCATAGGTATATTTAACTCTTCCAGTCTGCCAGCCAACATTGGGATACATATTAAACCCCTACCATATGTAGCCATAAAGTTTATTGAATCTGAGGTTACCTTTTCTGAAGCGATAATAAGATCGCCTTCATTCTCTCGATCTTCATCGTCTACCAAGATAACCATCTTGCCATCTCTAAGATCTTTTACCGCTTCTTCAATCGTTGACAAAGACATTAGTCAGTACTCCATTAAAATTACAATTGATATTGTTAATCGAATCATACTATCTGACAAAAGGAAGCAGTTTTTCTACATACTTGGCTAATATATCAACCTCTATGTTCACAGGATTCCCTTCTTCAGATATCCCCAATGTAGTGTTATCGAGCGTGTATTTTACCACAGAAACACTAAAAGTGGACTCAGTAACTCCCACTACTGTTAAACTTATCCCATCAACAGATATAAATCCCTTTTCTACAATGTACTTAATTATCCTCGCTGGGGCAGAGAATTCCATTATTACTGCATTTTCGTCTTTGATTATAGAATTTACATCACCTATACCATCCACATGCCCTTGAATAATATGCCCTCCTAGAGGGGTGTTCAATGTCAATGCTCTCTCCAAATTAACAAATGAACCTACCATTAATCGACCCAAATTGGTTCGCTTAATCGTCTCTGGCATTGTGTCTACAGAAAACCAATCTTCATCTAGATTATTAACCGTTAAACAAGCTCCATTAACTGATACACTATCACCTTGTTCTAAAGTGCCTAGCAATAGTGAAGACCCTACTTTCAAAAACGTTTGGTCAATCTCCAATACTTTTCCGATTTCCTGAACTATACCCGTAAACATAATTACCTCAAATATCCTGTAATCATAACATCACTGCCTATCGTGGTAATTGTACTTCTTTCCAATCTAAAAGAGTCAGCAATATTCACTGCCCCGTTACCTCCAACAGGAGAAGGGGAGTCTAAGCCTCCCAATATAATGGGTGACACAAATCCAACCACCTTATCTACTAAACCGGCATCAAAAAATGATCCTAATATCTGACTACCACCCTCGACAATCAAACTAAGAAAACCGCGTTGTGTCAGTAACTTCATCAGTTCGGCGAGGTCAATCAATCCATTCTGTCCGGATACAAAGATTACTTCTGCCCCTAACTGTGTCAGAGCATTAACCTTCTGCTCTTCGACATCAGTGGCAACAATTAATGAAAGGCCTGGTTCTTTAAGCAATTTGGCATCCAAGGGCAGCCGCCCATAACTATCAAGAATAATTCTAACTGGCTGTCTTTCATATAAGTTTTCCTCGGCGTCTCTAACAGTCAGATGCGGGTCATCCTGTAGAACAGTACCTATGCCAACGAGAATCGCATCTGCTTTACCTCTTAATTTACGAGCTATGGCCCGGGATTCTGTTGAGGTAATCCATTTGGAATCACCAGAAGCTGTAGAAATTTTCCCGTCTAAACTCATAGCAAATTTTGCAGTAACAAATGGATTACCTGAACTCATCACTTTGACATAACCTTCCATTATCTCAGCAGATTCTTGCTCAACTCTATCTACATGGATAGATATACCAGCATTCCTTAATTCATCAATCCCTTTACCATCAACTAGAGGATTCGGGTCTATAAAAGCCACATGGACTTCTTTGATTCCCGCTTCGATTATTTGTCTGGTACATGGTGGCGTTTTCCCAAAATGACAACAAGGCTCCAGTGTTGTATACAAAGACGACCCATTGGCAGCTTTACCAGCTTGCGTTATAGCTATTATCTCTGCATGAGCCTGACCTGGCGGTAACGTGTGTCCTTCCCCTACGATCTGGCCGTTCTTTACTAAAACAGCTCCCACAGGCGGGTTTGGGCTGGATATGCCTACAGCTTCTTTTGCAAGTTCCAAGGCACGTTGCATATATACCATTTTTCTATCCGTTTTTCTTATAATCCTCGTGTATCTTGCTGGCAGTAGGGTCTATTTGACCCTGATACTTACTTCCTAAAATGGAGGATCCATATGGATTGTCAGCCGGAGTAGATAATCGTAAGAACGATATTTGACCAATTTTCATACCAAAATAAAGAGTGATAGGAAGATTAGCAACATTGCTTAATTCCAAAGTAAGATGACCTTCCCATCCAGGGTCTACATACCCTGCAGTAGAATGTATCAGGAGACCCAACCTGCCCAGAGAACTCTTTCCTTCTAATCGTGCTACTATGTCGTCTGGTAATGATACAGATTCCAACGTACTTCCTAAAACGAACTCCCCAGGATGAAGTATAAACGGATTGTTACCTTCAATTTCTTCGATTTCCGTCAGGTCCTGCATTTCCTCGTGTATGTCAATATACGGCTGTCTTGTATTACGAAACACAAGAAGTCTTTTATCCAAGTGGAGGTCTACACTAGCTGGCTGTATACAAGATGGATCCAAGGGATCTATTATTATTCTACCAGCAGATATTTCTTCTTTGATCGTTCGATCACTCAGAACCATAAATTTCTCCAATTTCGACGTTTTAATCTCTAAAAATTCTAACAGCCTATAAACTACAGTGCAATTAGGGCACTAACTCTCTTCAGTCCAATAATTATAAAAATGACCAAGAGGACCGTGCCCATGGCCAATAGATAATGCCGATCTAATGGCTTGAGTAACATAGGTTTTAGCTTCTGTTACAGCCTCTTCGATTGACTTACCCAAAGCCAGACCTGACGTAATTGCTGAGGCAAAAGTACACCCAGTGCCGTGAGTATTCTTAGTATTTATTCTTTCGGCAGATAATTCTAAGAATTGTTTTCCATCATAAAATATATCGATAGCATCACCTATAAGATGCCCTCCCTTCACAACAACACAACCTGCCCCCATATCTACAATTGCAACTGCAGCTTCCCTAGCATCCTCAATAGTATCTATGCTTTTATTCAATAACGCCGAGGCTTCAGGTATATTTGGTGTAACTATTGTAGCTACGGGTATGAGAACATTTCTCATAGAATCTATAGCCGACTCTTCCAAAAGTCTGTCTCCACCTTTAGCAACCATTACAGGATCCACAACTAAGTTATGGAATTTGTGTTCTATTGCTTTCGCAGCCACTAACTCTATAATTCTTGAATTTGACAACATTCCAGTCTTCACAGCATCAACGCCAATGTCAGATACAATCGCGTCTATCTGTGATTCAATGATATCTGTAGGTATATCATGAACAGCCATGACTCCCAGTGTGTTTTGAGCTGTGATGGCAGTCAAAGCCGATGTGCCATAGACTCCGAAGGCTGCGAAGGTCTTTAGATCTGCTTGAATTCCAGCCCCACCTCCTGAATCAGACCCTGCTATAGACATGGCTATGTTTAGATTGGACACTTTACTCCTAATTATTACTTGTTATTCTATGAATTCTGACGTAAAAGCTTCCCGATAATCTACATGGTCTTCTAAAAGACCCTTCTCTTTCATCCAATCGGATAATTGTTTCCACCTATCAGCATTTTGGGTTCCAAACTCGACCCCGTCTTCGGACCACAAAGGTGTTAAAAGGTCTATACCTTTAATTTCTAAATCCCTATCTACTTCAGGATTAAAACTTACTAGGACATCCACCGCATTTACTGGGTCGTTACCAGCCTCTCTAAATCCCTTCTGCGTAGCAGACAAAAATGTTTTGACAAGGCCTGGTCGATTTTGCAAAGTTTCTTCAGAAGCAACAATAACTAATTCGTAAAAATCTGGAACTCCCCAATCTTCCATCCTCAGCACATGTATTTCATACCCCTGAGACTCCATAGCTATAGATTCATGAGTCCAATAGGCACCGACAATCGCGTCTACTTTACCACCCAACAAGGCTGGACCCAGGTCGAATCCTACGTTCACAATCGTAACATCTTCAGGTTTAGTTTCGTCATACTCCAGCATGGCTGAAAACAGGGCTTCTTCAAAAGGTATCCCTGTAACTCCAACCTTCTTACCTGCCAAGTCTGAAGGGCGAGATATCCCTGAATCTTTGAGTACCATAATTGAATTGAGAGGATGTTGCACCATAGCAGCTATGGACTTTATTGGGATTCCTTGAGCTCTTGCCAGCAAGACTTCCGCCTGATAACTAACACCAAAATCATCCTTTCCTGCACCTACAGTTTTTAACACATCTTCTGGATTGGCAGGAGTAAAAATATCCACAGACAAGTCCGATTCTGTATAATTACCATTCTCTTTAGCCATATAAAACCCTGAATGATTAGAATTGGGATACCAATCTAAAGCGAGATTAACATTACTCACTTCTTTTTCTCTAGATCCTTCTGCCTCCAACACATCTTGCCCATCACAGGCCACCACAGAGAACAAAAATAGAATAGATATCGAG
>CAZNWQ010000068.1:0-6669 GCA_964576965.1 uncultured Dehalococcoidia bacterium | reverse complement strand
AAGTTACTGCTAATGTTAAGGCATCTGACTGGGACCTTACTGACGCAGAGATGGAAGAATTGGATGCTTTGTTAGCAGATGAGGGCTAGTTTAGTGTATTTCTGTTATTGGTTGAGCTAGTATCCATAGACTACTGATGGTGTAAACAATCATAAGGCCTAACATGGGTATCTGGCTTTGTATGGCTGTTTTGCGATTACCTAATTTTTTCATTGCGACAACGTGGGCAATATATACGGCTATTATATGCCCTACTACTATTGATATCACGGCAGACACCCATGCGAACTTTGCTCCGATAATCCCTATATTGAGTTTGTAGTCGGCACCACCAAACAAGTCCCATCCATATCCGAATGGATCAGAGCTTAGAGGTACGATTAATTGTCCTTGTATAAGCAGGTAACTTAGGAAATGGGCCAAATGATAAGCCAACGATATGGGTACTAATGAGTAAATGAAGCTAATGCACACGTTTTCAGTAGTCAACATGTTGTTACTGGCCATTGAGATGGATTTACATATAGCAATATATGTGATCAGGAATAATGCGACTGAAGATAGTAATCCAAGTGTAGATATCAGTGTCATATTGGGCGAGGCCTCATAGATGATATCTGTTATATGTGCCCATATTGGTGTGGACATAAACCCATCAAATGTTATGGTTGCTAACAAGGTTATTATTAGAGTCATCTCTGATAAGGATTTTGATTCAGTTAACGTCAACTCAACTGCAGGTGGCCGCAGGTTTAATACTAAGGACTTGCCACTTCTATAGGCCTCTGATGGGGCGAATTTTGCTAAGATACCGAATATGATTGAGAAGATTTCACAGTTTTGAAGCCACTGTTGTTTGCCAAATAGAATCATGCCGGTCCAAGTAATTAACGAGTATATTAATAGTAATATTGCTATGTGGAATGGAGATGATGAATTCACATATACCAACTCTATCCATGCAAATGCCAGAAGCAATACTACGGCAGGCCATACACCATATGACTCGGTATATTCTAATCTTCCAATTAAGCTCCGTCTTTTCTTATTAAGAATGCTGTCAATAAATTCGAAGACGGCAAACGTGTTATTCCATGGATTTATCAATAACCATATGTTGCCAACAAGTGCAGAGGTATAAGCTATACCAACCCATCCGATCACCCATACCATAGTGGGTGCTAAGTTGTTGTTAGGTTCTTGATCGCCAAATAACCCTGACATAATGACTAATAGGAAAGCTAAACTGGTAGCCAGTTTAATTAAGCCCGTAAACACATGACTGCTCAATATTGAGAGCAGAGGTATTTTTAAAATATTGAAAGAAGGGTACTGGTTGAGGTTAATATTGGTTCTAAGAAATAAGCCGATTACAACGAACGAATAAATGACAGCTGCTGCGGCACCACCCAAGTAAAGGCCTAAAGGCACAGGAAGATCATATCGTTCTCCAAACCCGTGAGCATAAACGGGCTCAGCTACTAGGAATATAGAGGCTAAGACGAAAATTAATGAAGAGCGATATATTATCATATTTATATATTGCAAACACGAATCAATTTTTTAATTCTTATCTTGGAGTTACCTTCAGAGATCCTATAATCACTTCTTGAATTTCTTTTTTATTTTCGTTATTTGTATTGTCTGTTTGATTCGCTTTGTGTTCTTCACCGTGATCATGTTCTTGGTGTGAATGAGATTGATCACCTATATGGAATGCAACATTGTACATTCCGGTCGCATAAACATCTAATTTCAACTGCTGCTGCACATCTCTTGAAATTTTCTTTTGAATATCATACCCGTGTATGTGTAAAGATCCATTTTCATCACTAGATATGTTCATGACCAACGTGTCATCTTTGTTCACGGATATTTCATTAGGAGTCATAGTTTTGTTGTTTATGGACACGTCCAATTCTATTATTTCTGGTGCAGATGTCGAACAAGCTGAAATAATGAAAACTATGCATAATGCGGGGAACATTATTGCCTTATGAACTTTCACACTATTCACTTCCTCTTTCCTCCTCTGAATATTAAGAATATCAACGAACAATATAGAGAAAAAAGTTTTTCATGACAATATTGATAGATTGTTATCCCGATGTCTTAGGTGTGGGCCTGTTGGATTTAGGAACGTGTATCATTAATAACACCAATGCGGCTATCAGCGTTACTACTCCGGCAAATATGAAAGATGATTCGGTACCATATCTATTTACAAGGTACCCGGCTAATATCGGGGCTGGTAAGCTAAGAAATTGAGTAAACACTCCCGTTATGCCCATAGTAGAGGATTGTATTCGATCAGTAGCCACATCCATTATTGTAGCTTGTGTTACGTTCACCAAGGCATAGAAAAACAGGCCTAGTAAGACTACCACTGTTATTAATTGTGCCCCAGGTTCTGCAATTGCAAGCGCCAAGTAAAGTAATCCGTATAATACTAAAGCAGGCAATAATACAGCTTTCCTCCCAAACTTATCAGATAAATATCCCATTACTGGTTGAGATATAGCTCCCATAACATGTAATAATGCCCAGAAGAATCCTAGACCAAAGGCCGAATATTCCAGATCGTCTTGTATGTATATGGGTAAGAATGTCATGATAGTTAACCTGGCCATGCCAGTTAGTACGTTCACTGCAATAATAGCTAGTACAACGTGGCTACTCATTAAATCTTTTACGTCATTCCAGTAGGATCTGAGAGTTGGTTTGGTTTCTTCACCTGATTGATTCCTATATAAAGGTGTGAGAATAACCCATAGAACTAAAGCTATTAATAATGCTGGTATCAGATGAAACTCGAGCAAACCTCTCCAAGACACTGATAGGAGTAAGAATCCTATAGCAATTGGAGCTATTGTATCTCCTATACTTGCTCCAACTCCATGTATGGCTAGTGCAGTACCTCTTCGCTCCGGGAATCTTCGGGATAATGTGCCCATAGATGCTGGATGCCATAAAGCCGTTCCCACACCTAGGAAAGCTACACATGGAACCATCCAGAAAAAGTTTGGCACTTTGGCTAACAAAAAATGTGATAAGCCAAAGGCTACGAAAGCTAAGCCTAGAATTATTGCTGTACGTTTTCTGTACAAATCAGCTAATAATCCAGAGGGTATTGCCAGGAGTGGACCAGCGGCGAACTGCCTAACAGCTGTCAGTGTTCCAATTTCTACATTGCTAAGACCTAATCCGGATTTAACGGATGGTATCAAAACTGGCCATAACTGTTGGAACCAATGAATAAGAACATGGCCTAGTGATAGAGAACCAAGTATAAACGACCCCTTGTATTCTCGCTTTGAGTTAGTGGAAGGTGAGTCTGTAGTTTCCGATGTTAAATCTTGTTCCCAGGCGATATTGGCTAGTTTTTGTTTTAGAAAGTTAAGCATTGGTTCTCCAAAGGATTAATAGACTATAACCAGACACCATATTATAAGTAAATTCAATAGCGAAATGAATACCGCTCCAGAAGCCATATCCTTAGCGTGCCTTGATAGGTCATTTTTTTCAAGACCGATTCTATCTATTGTTGTTTCTATGGATGAGTTTATGAGTTCTACTATGAGTACCAAAAATATAGAACCTATCAGAAGTGCTTTCTCTACTCCAGTTTCTCCTAGCAATAATGCCAGTGGTGTCAATATTATCGCAACTAGTATTTCTTGTTTGAACGCGGTGTGCTTTGATAACGCGAATTTAATACCGTGAATCGAATTTTTAAGAGCCAGGAGAATACGCTTCATATATAAACTCGTTACTTATGATACTACCGATCTTATTAGTGCATTATGATTTGTTGCCTGTCTTAACCGTCTACATTTACTACAAGTGACGAAGTGGCATTTCTAGAGACTATGAATTCAACGGGTTCGGTTTCACTTAGATTTTCTTCTATATGAACTGTGTTTGGTGCTACGTATATGAAATCCCCGGCTTCTGCATCTACTATTGTCTCCAAATTTTCTCCGAAATACATTCTTACTTTGCCACTTATTATGTAGATAGCGGACTCCGCGTCTCCGTGATGGTGAGCCCCACTGGAACCAGGGGGGGCTGATACTAATCCAACCCATAGACCTTGATTTCCACAGAGTTCAGGTGTTACTGCTGCCTGTCTTACCATTCCTGGAGTTTGTGCCGTGTTGGTAATGCGTTGATTAGGTTTGATTAAAATTACGTCTTCCATTAGATATCCTCTCTACTTATATTTTTGTTCTTCAGTAATATTAGTACAAAATGTTGATGATAGTAGGAATCTGTCCGTGATCTTTAATAATGTTTTCATTTCGTATAACTCGTTATATAAAACATATTATAATCATAATATGACCCTAGTACGAATATACGACCCTTTTCATTAGAAGGAGATTATTCTGCACACTAAATGGCTCAGTTTATTAGCAGCCTCCACAGGTATATTCTTAGCTACCCTTGATATTACCGTTAACGTAGCCTTACCTAATATTACAAACAGTTTTGGTACGGATGTTCAAACTGTCCAATGGATTATTATTTTCTACGTAGGTAGCACAACTGGACTTCAGATAAGCCTTGGGAGTGCCGCAGATAGCTACGGCATCAAAAGATTTTTCATTATCGGACTTATAGTTTATACAATCGCGGTTTTACTAATTAGCATAGCTCCACATTTGTCGTTAGTGATGGGGCTTCGTGTACTACAGGCCGTAGGTAATGGATTAATAGTGGCGTCAGCGCCGGCGCTTGTAACTAGGGCTTTTCCATCCTACGAAAGAGGAAAAGCCCTAGGTTTAATGTCTGGTATAGGTTTGTCAGGAATGCTAATCGGATCTCTTGTTGGAGGGGTATTGGTAGATGCCATCGGGTGGAGAGCAATCTTTGCAGCCAGAGTACCAATTGGTTTAATTTCTATATTTATTGCTCTATTTTCACTGAAAGAAAACAGTATTAAGGGGATCAGACAATTCGATTTCATTGGGAGTATAGTCCTTTTTATATGTGTTGCCAGTTTTATACTGTCCCTTACATTAGGTGGGACAAACGGGTGGAAATCCTTACCAGTATTAACACTGGGAGTTTTGTCAGGTCTGTCTCTCATTATGTTCGTAAAAATTCAAAAAAGATCCGAGCACCCGATTCTTGAAGCGTCACTGCTCAAACATAGGACTCTCATGCCTGCATTCACATCTGCTTACCTGATATCTTTTGCTACGTTCATTAATTTTTTCATACTTCCCTTTTTTGTTAGTGACATACTAGGCAGAGATGCCAAGACTTGGGGTATGCTTTTGATGCTTACTCCTCTAGTAGGAGGAATATCCGCTCCGCTAGGTGGATGGATGTCTGACAGGATGCCAGCAGCATATTTAACTACTTTCGGTTTGATTGTAATGGCAACCGTTAGTTTTTCTTTTACATTACTTGATGCTGAATCAACATCGACAATGGTTGCCATAAGGATGGCTTGCATGGGTGTGGGTACTGGTATCTTTCAAGCTTCTCATACTAATCTTGTTATGGGTAATGTTCCTTCATCCAGATTAGCAACTGGGGGTGCTTTACTAACAATGTCGAGAAGTATTGGTGTAGCAACTAGCGTGGCTATAATGAGTGCTGTCTTATCTGCTCGTGAAAATTTACATTCTCTATCTGGCATCAGTGATGACAAGGCATTTGTGATGGGCTTTCAAGATGTTTACCTAATATCCGCGGTTATAGGCTTATTATCCATTATGGTCTCTATTTTGTGTTGGCCGCGCTTCACAAAAGTAGTGGATTGACACCAATAAGCAAATTTTGTGATGATTTATCATAACTGAAATCATTGGTTGACGAGATATATGTTCTGTCCAGATTGTAATGAAGAGTTGAAAGATACCGCCAGATTATGTGATTACTGCGGCGCTACGATGCCGGTGGGCGACTGGGACGATTTTGATATACTGGTCGCCCTGAAAATAGGGGTGAGTGCCTTGGTAATTGTACTGATTGTGATGTTGGGTTGGGACAGAATATTCAAGTATTTCTTTCAGGCGAATTAAAGCATTTTTATATATGTTTCAACTGAGTTATTCTTCATTGCCTGAGTGTTGATTCGTTTTATGATAAAATACAGTAAACGACATACAAGGTTTCAGTGACCGTACAAAGGGAGATATATGCCAAACAGTAAGCCAGAAAAGAAAGAAGAGACCACAGAGGAATGGGTAAAACGCATTAATAAACAAAGTGGCAAACGTAACGGATTAAAGCGGAAGACAGGCCATCATCATCGTTGATGAATCGAATTCTTAACGACTAAGCAAGTAAATTTGGGAGGACTTGATACAATGGCTCTCACAAAACTCGGTGGATATACAGTTATATTATCAGCCTTAGCTCTGTTTGTAGGACAGGTTCTGGAAGATGTTATTGGCCAGACTGGTAGCAGTATCGCACAAATATGGGCGAGTTTAGGATTTGCTTGTGCTACGGTTGTTTTTTGTACTTATTTTAGAAAAGAAGATGAAGACAACGGAATATTATACTTAATTCCGATACTGGCACTGGTTGGTTGGACTGCTTCTGTTGTAGGGGAGGGAATGCGTATACCTCTTGATCAAATCAATATAGAAAGTGTTAATGCCGTTGCATCAATTTCAGGTGCAGCTAGTTTTTCTGCCGCCGGCGGGGGAT
>CAZNWQ010000067.1:0-6736 GCA_964576965.1 uncultured Dehalococcoidia bacterium | reverse complement strand
AAATAACACTAAGTTTGTCTTGATTTGTATCATTGGCAGGCGTCATTTGGAGTCTGACTATTCCCCCTCCCTCTCTGGCAAACGCGTTAGCCGCTCCTGCTGCACTTGAAAATGCATTTAAATCAACTACTGATCTAGTAGTGTAATTTTGAGGGATAAGCTGGGAATAATTTGGGAATGCACCTTGTATAAGTTGGGAAACCATCTCAAGGTCTTTCATATGCACTACTAATTGACTTTTGGAAGGCGTTACGACTAACTCTATTGGTTCTTCTTGGTCTGTCAGCATTCTTTGGAGTTCAGATAACGTTCTTGCAGGTATAATTGCCTCTATGTCTTCTGATACTGGTTCTAACAAAGATCCCTTGTAAACCGCTAATCTAAAGCCATCGGCAGCAGCTAGGGTTAGTTGTTGTTGCGATATCTCGAGTTTAACTCCAGTCAGCACTGGCCTAGTTTCCTCTGTGGCTGCAGCTATAACCACTTTTGCTATAGCAGTTCTTAGTACGTTAGCATCTATTCGTGCGGTTATGCCGTCTTCTACTGTAGGTATTGGTGGAAATTCTTGTGCGTCTCCTCCTGCAATCTGACCGTTAAACCTGGCACATTTGAAACTCATATTAAAAGGATTTGAACTGGATTCCATTTCTATAGTATCACTGGGTAGTTGGCTTACAAATTCAGTTATCATGCGGGCAGGTATAGTCATGCTTCCTTCTTGGTCTATCTGGGCCCCTATCCAGGTTGTTACTGTTAACTCTAGATTAGTCGCTGATAGCTTCAGTCTGCCCTGATCAGTTTCAATCAATACATGTTGAGTTACCGGTAATGTTGTGCGCGTTGCCACTGCACGACCCACCTGGGCAAGGCCTCTGGAAAGATTTTCTTGTAAGCAGGATAGCTTCATTATTTCACCCTGTGTTATCTATTTGCATCAGTATAGATTGGGTTAAGTTTATCGTCAACCAATGACTATTCATTCGCTAAGTCTAAAATGTGGTTATATACTTGATCTCCATCCCATCCATTTATTCCATCGAAGTAGGCTCTGATATTACCATCTTTATCCGCCAATACTATTCTGTTTGAGTGAAACACGTCATATTCATGGAGATGAATGGAGCCATCTTGATGTGTATGCTCTAACTTTTTGTTAACTTGTCCGAAAGATAATTTAAGTCCACTGGTGACTATATCTTTAATCTTTTCTGGATCACCCGTTAAAAAGTTCCAGGTGGAATGGTCCACACCGAAATTCCCGGAATAATTCTTTAGGATTTCAGGTGTATCATATTCTGGGTCCACACTGAAAGATATCAAAGCGTATTTATTATCCAAATCTTTGTTGGAATCTAATCGTTTTTGTTGGTTCAACATTAAAGGGGTTAATGCCGAACAATATTCCACACAATTTGTAAATATGAAGTTTGATAACACTATTTTCCCGTTTAATTCTGATGAATCAAATCGTATGCCAGATTGATTTATCAAATTGAATTCCGGGAATTCCCCATATTTCTCTAAAACAGGGTTTTTGCTACAAGAAACTAATACCATTAGTAACAGAATGAAAATGCATGACTGAATCGAAGGCCTCATATCTGATTACCCAATCACGCTTTGGTCAATGACAAGAGCTATAAATAGCAGTGCAAGTTGTATGGTTGAATACCTGTAGACTCTAAATGCCCATTTGTTGGTAAGATTATAAAACAACTTTATGCTCATTAATAGGAGAGTAATTCCGAGTATACTAACCGAAATCAGATAGAACATCCCAAATAAACCAATTACACCGGGTACGATTGTTATGGCTAAGAAAACAATACTATAGATTATGATCTGCCTTACAGTTTCCTTATCCCCTTTTACTACCGGCATCATTGGGACATTAGCATTTTTGTAGTCTTCCTTTAAAACCAGCATTAAAGCATAAGCATGAGGAGGAGTCCAAAAGAATATTATTAGAAACAAGAATATGCTGGACAAATCTATGCTTCCAGAGACTCCAACCCACCCAATTAACGGAGGGAAGGCTCCTGCTGCACCTCCAACAACTATGTTCTGGGGTGTTCTTTTCTTAAGGAACATACTGTAGAAAATTACATAATATACCCATGCTATTGCTCCTAGCAAAGCCACCATTACGCTTACGTTTAGGAAAAATGGTATGGACAATAGACTGATAATTATGCTGAAAATAAGTGCGTTAACTGGCTTCAGTTTCCCAGATGGAAGAGGCCTGTTTCGCGTTCGTTTCATAGCTAAGTCCAGATCTCTGTCTAAGTAACAATTCATAGATGAAGCACCACCGGCGCAAAGATATCCACCTATCAAAATTGATAGCCAGATGTTCCAAGGTATGGCCCCGTTCCCTCCCCATGCTCCCATCATGCCGGCCACGGTGCTTATCATCAGCAATAAAGCTATTTTGGGTTTTGTGAGTTGGAAATAAGTGTTGATGTTCATTTTAGTTCATTTACTCTTTCAGTATACTCGCCTTCCACAATCTGGCTGTCAATAATGTGGAAGAGGTGAAAAACAATATGCCAGTAGCGACATGCATTGCTCTTATTTCAGTTGGTAATTTTAGTACCACATTGCCCAATCCAAAAATTACTTGAATAATTAGTAATACAGATATGAAATACAGCATATTATTCATTAATGGCATCTTAAGCTTAAACCCCTTGATGACAGTATGAGATAAATATAGTATAACTAGCAATCCTAAAACCCTGTGTATCATGTGAATCCAATGTATGTCTATCATTTCGGTTGTGGAGATGCCACAAAGAGGGAAGGATGTACAAGCCAAAGGTGCACCGACAGTTCTAGCAACAATCGTGCCTGAAATTAACAACACGAATGTTTGAACACACAGTATCAAGTTAGAATTTTTGAATTCCTTAACCGTTTGTTCACTATAATTCAATTCTGGAAAATAGAAAGTAGACGTAAAGGCAAATATTGTGGTTAATATAGCTACATAAACTATCCCAACTGCCGTATGTATCGTAGCAATATACGGACTTAATTCTGACAACACGGTGTATGCTCCCAGCAACGCTTGTATGAAGAGTAGTACAGTAGCAATGATCATTATTCTGGTTATCAAGTGGTTGAAACCAAACTTATTAACGGAAATTAATAATGTGGTCATTGTAAGAACTCCAGACAAAGTTGCCGATAGCCTGTGCAGATATTCTATCCATGCAGCCATCTCGAAAGGTGGAATAATTTGCCCGTAGCATAAAGGCCAATCTGGGCACCCCAGTCCAGATCCGGTAACTCTAACTGCTCCCCCCATTATGACAGTAGAAACCGCTGCTAATACTGCTAACAGTGCTATTACTGAGAAATTATTTATGAAGTATTTGATCATAATTGATTTATTAAGATTATAGATTTGATTAGCGCAACTTTGTTTTTGTAATTGCACCTAAAATGTCTACACGGATGATGACTGAAATTCTGGCCTTCCTTCAGATTCCTCTCTATAGTACCAACGTAAGAATACAATGCATATAGCAGGCAAAAAAACAGCTATCCAGCTAAGTTTCATGACTATACCGCCAGTCTGTTGATCGGCCAGAGGGGTAATATTCCATATTCTAGGTGCGTCGACATAAAACGAGTACATTGGGTGGTCAGAGAAAGTTATTACTCCGAACAAAGGAGTTTGGCTTATCGATAAAATTACCAGATAGAGTAATTGTGCAGGATAAGATATTCTTGGGACTTCGTGTAGAGGGCTAAGAACAGGCCACCATAGAATGACGGCAGTTGCCATGAAAAAGAGGTGTTCAGCTATATGGATATGGTGGGATTCTAGAGCTCCTTCGTAGAATAATGGGAAATGCCATACCATAAATACTCCGTTGAAAATCAACCAAGCCATTAATGGTTTGGTTATAAGCCTCACGGTTCCAAGGATTAATGCTGATTTAATTGCGGGTCTAAGCAACCAAATTGGCACACCCAACAAAAGGAGCGGGGGAACTACCAGTGTCAATATTATGTGTTGAGCCATATGTGCACTGAATAAGTATTTATCACTTAATTCATGTAGAGGTCCTGTAAGTGCAAATAGCATTACGACACAACCAACTGAGAATGAAAAAACTTGCATCGCTTTTACTGGCGGGTCATCTTCGTTTTTTAATAAATAGCTGAACGGTCCGACAAACAGTAGATATATTCCTAAGAATATTAATAGGCCAGAATACAGGTCTGGGTGCCAATGCCAGTACAGCCAACCAGTATCTTGAGTGGAATAAGATTTCAGAATGTTGTTTGCTGAGTTTAACAACTTAAATACAGAATCTCCTGGCAACAATTTAATCTGATATAGTGCAATTTAGATGCATTCTGACTTTACTTCACAAAATTATCTACAGTTGGTCGAAAAGTACCATCAGCGCAATTATTACACAAGATGCCAGCAGTAGGCCTCCGCCAAAAAACCACGTAAAAATTGTCTCATCGAATTTTAGATGCATATAGTACATTGCTACGATCACAAATTTCACTATAGACATAATGATTAGTATGGTGAAGAAGACTAGATCAGGAATTCCGCCGACGTAAAATATTGCTACTTCCAAAGCCGTTATAACGGCCAAAATAGCTGCTATCTTGAGATAAGCTTTGTCTGTTGGATGAGAGGAATGTTCGCTATGATTTTCGTTATTCATTATAATTTATCCTACTCCGGCCGCCCTTACTCCAATAAGATACACTACAGTGAATATTACTATCCAAACGACGTCGACAAAGTGCCAGTATAAAGCTAAGAAATCGACATTCAGTGCATCATCTCGGATTAAGTCCTCTTTTCTATAAAAAGAATAACCGAACAACGTAACCAACCATATAACCCCTACGGTTACATGGGCTCCATGAAATCCGGTCAAAGTGAAGAAGGTAGTTCCAAACAGGTTGGTTTGTGGGGTTAGGTGGTAGTGGTGGGCAAATTCAGTGAATTCATAGTATTGAAAACCTAGAAATGTTGCACCGAGTATGGCTGTACACATTATCCAGACCCTGAACTTTTTTACGTTCCCTTTAGTTATGCTTGAGTAAGCCATAACCATCATAAAACTGCTCATTAGGAGCACGAACGTGCTTACACTCGTAGTAGGTATGTCCAGTATTTCTAATCCAGGACCAGATAAACTGCGACCGAAGTATATTAAGTATGTGGCGATCAGGGAACCGAAAAACATGCATTCTGATCCGAGAAAGACCCAGATCATCATTTTTCTGTTATCTATTCCTGTAGTAGTGGTATGTTCTTGTTTATGTTCCATAATTCAATTAATCCTCAGGAGCTGTAGCAGGTTCCATTGCCCAGGCATATATGCCAACAACTGTTACAAATGCTCCTACTCCGCTCATAACAAACGAATATATGAGTCCGTATCCAAACACCGATAAACCTAGTGCGGTGATCAGTGGGATATATGAAGGACTTGGCATATGTATTCCATGACCATCTTCCTCTTCTGACTCACTAGATGGTGTGTTGATATTAAGCTGCTTTTCTTCCCAGAAATGATCTCTCGCCGTCACAGTGGGAATTGTTACGAAGTTATATTCTGGTGGAGGCGAAGGTATTGCCCATTCCAATGTTCTGCCGTCCCATGGGTCACTGCCGGACGGCTCGCCCTTCTTTAAGCTGCGGAAGAAGTTGTGTAGGAATACCAATGTTGACAGTGCAATCATAAATGCTCCGATAGTGGAGACCATGTTCCACAGATCCCATCCCATATCGGCGGCATAAGTAGCTTGTCGTCTTGGCATACCGTCCATACCGAGAAAGTGCATTGGGAAAAATGCTATGTTGAATCCTACAATTGTAAGCCAGAAGTGTATTTTCCCTATGCTTTCATTAAGTAATTTACCGGTGGCTTTAGGGAACCAGTAATATATACCGGAGAATACAGCAAGAATACTGCCCCCAAACAGGACGTAATGTAGGTGGGCGACTATAAAATAGGTGTCCTGTTGTTGGGCGTCTGAAGGGGCTATAGCGTGCATAACTCCACTGAGACCTCCAATGATAAACATGAAAATAAAACCAATGGAGAAGAGCATGGAGGTAGTCATCGATATTGACCCTCCCCACATTGTGGCAATCCAGTTAAATATTTTTACTCCGGTTGGTACTGCTATGAACATGGTTGTCACGGCGAAAACCGAATTAGTAACTGGACCCATCCCTACGGTAAACATGTGGTGGCTCCATACGGCCCATCCCATGAATCCTATAGTTATTCCAGACAATACAACCACGGGATACCCGAAAAGAGGTTTTTTTGAAAATGTCGGCAGTACTTCTGACACTATACCCATAGCTGGAAGTATTAATATATAGACTTCTGGGTGGCCAAACACCCAGAACAGGTGTTGCCAAAGTATCGGGTCTGCTCCAGCTTCAGGATTGAAGAAGTTAAAGTCGAAAGTTCTATCAAAATATAGTTCTATCAGACCAACGGTTATAACAGGGAATGCAGTAACGAGTAGGAATGAAGTTATCAATGTCATCCAGATGAAAACGGGCATTCTCATTAGAGTCATACCGGGAGCCCTCATGTTAATTATTGTAACTATAAAGTTAAATGCTGCTGCTAGTGAAGATACTCCTAATACTCCAAGACCAACGGCGTAATATTCCATTCCGCTACCTGGACTAAAAGAACTTGATGTCAATGGAGCATATGCGAACCATCCT
>CAZNWQ010000066.1:0-6739 GCA_964576965.1 uncultured Dehalococcoidia bacterium | reverse complement strand
TAAAATTTTATTCCAATTTCCATAATAAACTCAATTATTTAACTGCTGACTGAACTAATTCGATTAATACATGATCAGGGCCTTCTATATAAGCCAACTTTGTTCCTGAACCCACTTCGGTTATAGGCAATACAACTCTTACTCCATGATTTTCGAATTCGTATATGTCTGCCTCTATATCATCAGTACTGAACCCAAAGTGTTCCAATCCTAATGTATTCAGTTCCGCAGGTGCTTCATAGTCAGACGACCCTGATACTTGAGAAGATATATTTAATCTGACTGGCCCGCCCGTGTCCATCGTAACTGTTATGGTACCCGGCATAACTTCTCTGGAAGACAATACCTTTGTACCGAAAAATTTCTCGTACCAAGCCGCTGAAACCATAGGATCCTTAGCTCTAATATGTATATGGTTTATCAAATATGCCATTATGCCTACTCCAAATAATTTTATGTAGACATAATATAACGTTCCGATGGAATTTGGCATATGATATTGATATGTACAACTGGGTATTCATAACGATCTTTGCCGCTACCATGCAAACAACGCGTACAAGCTTGCAAAAATCACTGACGCAAAATCTCTCGGCAGAAGCGATTACTTGGGTGAGATACAGTTTCGGCTTACCAGTAGTAATCATTTACATAATAATTCTAAACGCTGCTGGATTAGATATACCAGAAATTAACCGGCCATTTGCAATCTATTGCGTAGCAGCTGGTATATTCCAAATTATTGCCACTATACTTCTTGTATCGTTGTTTGCTCACAGGAATTTCGCTGTTAGCACAGCATATGCCAAAACAGAGGCGATACAAGCAGCAATAATTGGATCAGTGCTGTTCGGAGAATATGTCAATTTCTTTGGATCAATTGCGATAGCTATAGGAGTTTTAGGTGTGATATTGATTTCTATATCTGAAAACTCTATTACGTGGAAGTCCTTATTGTTCAGTATTAGACAGAGATCCACATTGATAGGCATAGCTTGTGGAGGCACATTCGCCCTAGATGCTTTACTTATTAGAGAAGCAATACTTGTGTTGGATAATGAAAGCTCAATCATGAATGCAGCTTTCACACTCATATCACTATCGACTATAAACCTATTTTTACTGGGATCGTGGATCATATACAAAGACCTATCGACTTTCAAGAAGATAAAATTGTTCTGGAAGACATCAGCACTGGTTGGATTAACGAGCGCAATCGGGTCGATAGGTTGGTTTACAGGATTCGCCCTAACCCAGGTAGCTTATGTGAAAACAGTTGGACAGATAGAACTTCTATTCTCTATCCTTGTCACACAAAAAATATTCAAAGAAGGTATCAACAAAATCGAGTTAACAGCTATACTCGCAGTGACGTCTAGCATATTATTGCTTATACAAAACACCTGAACATTCAATAAGGTGAACACAAAACAATGAAACAGACTAGCGTAAAGTTCATATATTAAGCTATAAACGCATGCGCACCAAAACAGTTATAAATAAGCTAACGGAAAATAAACGAGATATTTTCATAACTTTAGGATATTTCATAGTTTTTCGATCTGTAATAGGTTTTTCGATATTGGCTATAGCCTATTTCGCAGGAATTGAAATAAATGAAGTCAGGGATATTGAAGTGTTTGGTGTTAGAATATACCTGCTATTATTGCCATTGATTATATTCTCAGTTGGTAGACGGTTCTACAAAATACGAAGATGGTGGATAAGTAAATAAAGTGAGTGAAAAACAGGGGATTAAGGCCTTAATTTTTGATGTATTCGGAACTGTGGTAGATTGGAGAACAAGTATAGTCAACGAGTGTCAGGAACTAGGTAACGTAAAAAATATTCAAATAGACTGGAACCTATTCGCCGATAGATGGAGAGGTAAATATGGTCCATTCATGGATAAAGTGCGCTCTGGGAGTATCCCATGGACTAACCTGGATTCATTGCATCGTATGGCTTTGGATGAATTACTTACGGAATTCGACGTGACAAATCTAAGCGAAGGCGAAAAACAAAACTTGAATAAAGTATGGCACAGATTAACACCTTGGCCTGATGCAGTTCCTGGTTTAACTAAACTAAAAAGCAACTTCATAATAGGCACCCTGTCTAATGGAAATATATCCTTACTCGTAAATATGGCTAAAAACGCCGGGTTGCCCTGGGATTGTATATTCTCAGCTGAATTGGCTAGAGCATACAAACCCGATCCAATAGTATACAAAACGGCCGTATCGTTACTTGAAAAAGACCCAAGTGAAATATTGATGGTTGCTGCTCATAAAGGAGATTTGACAGCAGCCCAAAAAGTAGGTCTTAGAACTGCGTATATTCCTCGCCCTCTGGAATATGGACCAAACCATTTAATAGATACTGATACCAATAATACCTTCGACATAGAAGCGTCAGATATCAATGACTTGGCAGTTAAACTAGAAAACTGATCGTTAGTGATTGAATATTATATAGATGTTATGATAGCAGCTGTGACTTATTACAAAACTTGGAGATAATATGACGACTCAATACCCTGAAAATGAAAACCCCTCAGAGCCCTGGTTAACCTATAAGAGAGCGCTAGTGGTAATGGCACATCCTGACGATGCAGAATTTGGATGTGGAGGAACTCTTGCAAAACTTGTGAATAATGGAATGGAGTTGGCCTACGTAGTTTGTACCAACGGAAACAAGGGCAGTAACGATCTGACAATGACCTCGGATAGATTGGCAGTCATAAGAGAAGATGAACAAAGGGGAGCGTGTTCAGTAATAGGAGCCAAAGACGTGACCTTTTTAGGCTATGGAGATGGTGAATTAGAGGCAAGCGTAGAACTCATAGGAAAAATTGTAAGAGAGATAAGGAAATTCAAGCCAGATATAGTGATCTGTCAGGACCCTTGGCGTGGAAGGCATAACCATAGAGACCATCGCAACGCAGGGCAAGCCACATTCGACGCTGTTTATCCCTATGCACGAGATCACCTTCATTTCCCAGAGCAGCTAGAAGAAGGGCTTGAAACCCATAAAGTTTTGGAAATATACGCTACCATGACTGAAAATCCTGACGTTATAGTGGATATATCCGATTGTATCCACGACAAGATCAATGCTCTTAAAGAACATAAGAGTCAAATCGGTGACCCGGATGCTCTGGAACAACGCATACTCAGCAATACATCAGAACTGGCTGAAAGTCACGGATTCGAATACGCAGAAGGTTTCAAAAGACATACATTCAGTTTTGGAAGAGCACCCACGCCGAAAACCCAAGCCTAAACAAACACATACTATGAATGTCCCAAAAAATCTTTCTCTATCTTGGGTAAGTTATAACGGCAAAATTATCGTTATATCAAAATCTCTTAACACATTCGGTCATGCTTTCATAGCCATATTACTAGGTATATACCTAGCTGATATCGGGTTCACAATTATCCAAGTCGGTGCCTTCTTCAGTGCTGGAGTAGCTGGAGGTGCAGTTTTTGCCTTTTTCGTGGGCATATTTGGAGACAGTATAGGAAGAAGACGTCTTCTAATAATTTTCACTGGAATTACTGCAATTTGTGGATCTATCCTGGCAGTTATAGATCATTTCCCTTTACTTATGATTGTGGCTTTTATTGGCAATTTTGACGGCAAAGATGGTCAAGGTAGTTCTCAGGCACTACTACCAATAGAACAGGCAAGTTTATCTGACGCTTCATCGCAAAACAGAAGAACTGATCTTTTCGCTCTTTATAGGATATCCGCCACTATATGTGCTGCATTTGGAGCTCTAGCCGCAGGCATACCAGAGATATATAGACAGATTTTTGGATTAAGCGCATTATTCTCAATACAGATTATGTTTTTTACCTTTTCTGTAATATTGGTAATTAGCGCTATCTGTTATTCTCGATTGTCTATTGAATTCGACGTCTCAAAATCAAGTGCGAAATGGGTGAATCCGTTCAAGCTGCCCTCCAGAAATATTATATTTACACTCGTAGGTCTTTTTAGTTTGGATGCTTTTGGCGGATCTTTGATAATACAAAGTTTAGTAGCTTATTGGTTTAAATCCAATTTTGGACTTGACGTTGGGTCTTTAGCATTAGTGTTTTTCTTTTCTCACATATTTTCAGCTACATCATTATGGATATCGGCGAAACTAACTAATAGATTCGGAGCAATAAACACAATGGTGTTTACACATATACCAGCAAATTTGTTTCTACTAGCAGCGGCCTTCGCTCCAAATGCAACTATAGCAGTTATACTCTGGCAATTAAGGTCATTTTTGAGCCAAATGGACGTACCCCCAAGGGATTCCTATACCATGGGCATACTGGAATCTGAAGAACGTGTATCCATGGCTAGTATGCATGTGGTGGGCAGAAATGTAACCGGAACTATAGGCCCTTCAACTTCCACGATATTATGGCAATTCATGGGGGCTGGTGCCCCGTTTATAGTCGGAAGCATTACGAAGATAACTTATGACATAATACTCTACGCTATGTTTCGCAACATAAAACCCAAATGAAAATCCCCAAACGCACTTTGTAAAATAATAGAGATCGCTATAATATTGAACCTCTGATATCTGTAAAACTATCTACTACTACATCGAATCTAGCAGTGTCACCAGAATCTTCACCTTTCCCGTATCCAAATTCATCTGGTCTATACACATAACATGTTTTTATACCGATAGATTTAGCTGCATCCAAATCATAACTATGAGAAGCAACCATCAATGTTTGCTCAGGTTCACACCCCAATAAACTGATAGCCCCTATATAAACTCTGGGATCTGGCTTATATGTCCCAAATAATTCAGTTGATAATATACAATCCCACGGCAAGTCGGCGTTTTTTGCTAAGTCCAATAACATGGAATAGTTACCATTAGACAAAGTGGTTATGACATGATTCTGTTTTAAGTCTAGCAATCCCAGCTTCACATCGCCCCAGGCACTCAGTCGATGCCATGATTGATTAAATATAGTTCTTTCTTTTTCTGAAATACTTAAGATATTAAGATCTGATAACAGGTCATTAAGAACTTCGAAGTGTATTGAATCCATAGACAAATATTCCCTTACACCCTCTGAAACCTGTTTTTGTAGCTTTCTGAATCCTGATCTCCAATCATTAGTAAACTTGACATGATCGAACGTTACATTGTTTTGTTCAGCGAAAAAAGAACACTCATTTACGATAGATTTGTGCCAGTCAAAAACGGTTCCAAATACGTCGAACATTATTGTATTTATCTTATTCTTATCGACCATAAATAATCATAAATCCACATATTTAGGTGTGGATACCTTGTTTGCTTTTGAATATTGCTTGCTTCCTACCATGATATTAGCATAGTATTTCTCAGTTGCCTGATTATAATGCCCACGTGAATTTTCTTTATTGAAGTTGTTCCAGGAGGTTTTTCTGTCTAAGAATCGTTACAAACCCAAAATATTCTATGGGTGGTATATAGTAGCCGCAAGTATAGTGTTGAACTCCTACATAGGAATGTCAATATGGCAGGGGTTCACCGCATTCTTTCTACCGATACTTAGAGACTTCGGTGTTTCAAGAACCCTACTCTCTGGAGCTTTTTCAATCCGCCAAGTCGAGAGTGGATTTCTATCTCCGTTAGTAGGATACATAATAGACAGAACCAGCCCTCGGAAAGTAATCATAAGTGGAATATTGATGTCTGGGCTTGGATTAATACTCACTGGGCTTTCAACAAACATTATAAATTTTTATCTAGCGTTCATACTTATGTCAGCTGGAGTAAGTTTCTCGAACCACTCAGTCGCATGGTCAGTAATGGTTACACGATGGTTCAATAAGAAACGTGGGCGTGCCACTGGTTTGACTTTTATGGGTGGTGCTTTCGGTGGGCCTAGTTTGATATTTATAGCCATCTTATTGGAGTCCTATGGTTGGCGTTCATCCGTAATCATATTAGGTATAGGAATGTGGGTGATAGGTATACCCCTTGCATTGGTAGCTCGATCAAGACCCGAAGATTATGGTTATCTTCCTGATGGTGATACAGAAATAGATAGAGACATTGAAACAACAAATGTGACAAACGAACATGATACTTATTTCACTCTTAAGCAAGCTATGAGCAGTAAGTATTTTTGGGGCATAATAGCTATATTCAGCACTCAGTCCATTAGCATACAGGGGTTACTAACACACCAAATAGCATACTTGGAGGGCATCGGTTTTAGTACAACTATAGCTGCTTCAACTGTAGGTATATATTTCGGAGTGAGCGGTATTGGCAGATTCATCGTAGGGTTTCTGACAGATCGGTTTGATTGGCAGAGCGTCTTCATAGCCATGGTTATCGGTCAAATTATAGGTTTAATCATGCTCGCCAATGTATCCATTTATCCTCACGCAGCTGCAGCTGCGTTGATTATGGGATTTAGTCATGGAATGATGGTACCCATAAGATTAATAATAAGCAGTAAATTATTCGGTACCAATAATTTGGGCACCATCTGGGGAACAGTAGATGGCATTACTCTGGCACTGGGAGTTGTAGGACCTGTATATCTAGGTTGGACTTTTGACACTTTCGGTTCCTATGTGCCAGCGTTATACATTTTGTCTTTTGTCTTGTTTACCGCTATACCAATGATACTAATAATATTCAGCAAAAAGAGCGAATAATGGTCGGGGTGATTGGATTCGAACCAACGACCCCTCGCACCCCATGCGAGTGCGC
>CAZNWQ010000065.1:0-6962 GCA_964576965.1 uncultured Dehalococcoidia bacterium | reverse complement strand
GGTTCGACTCCCTTCAGCTCCACCACTCTTTTTAGATACGAATTAGCCCTCTGACTAAGCATCGGGGGGCTTTTTCTTTAGCAGCAGGCTCTGCACGTCGAGATCGGTAAGCTTGGCGATACCGCTGCACAGGTACATGACTGCAATCACGAGGACGATGATCGAAGGGACTGCTATAACGGGAAAGCTCAGGAGCGTCATTCTGCCGAGCTCCTCGTTGAAAGCCGTCGTACCGGCTGGGCTCACGACGATGATCTTGGCGAGGACGTAGTTGAGGAGGGCCGAGAGAAAGAACGACGCTCCAACGATGTAAGTCGCGCGAACGAGTTGCCTTTCGAACACCTCGGCTGTGCCCTTCTCTCGTAAGGCCGCATCGACTCGGTCCAGCTTGATTATCTTGCCGAGCAGCTTCCTAACCAGAGGAAAGCGCGTCTTGAGGGAGCCGAGGACCACGATCCCGACAATCAAGGGGATACTGGCCTCTTTGATTGCGATCCACTGGACGTCGAGCTTCAGGAGGCCGACGCCCCCGGTCAGCAGGATTCCGACGAACCCAAGTGCCGAAAAGAGGTTGAAATTCCTCCGCCTAGTGAAGTCATACAGACCATATGTCACGGGAAAGGCAAGGGCAACCAGAAGGCCATAAACCGGCCCGAGCCTGTCCTCGGTGCTAAACCTCATCAGTATGATCCCTGGTATGAAGATGTTCAGCCCGAGGCTCAGTAGCGAGTTCTCTGCGCTTTCACCGGCTTCTTTCTTTGCACCCGTCATGTCCTGTGCTTTCATTCGGAATTCCCCATATCAACAAAGTTGGAATAAGAATTTCCTTCCAAGTACGTTTCTTCTTAATCGTTTTAATCATTAGCACTCTAATTTTACCATGCCTTACCGAGTAATTACTCCACTTTACCGAGCAAGGTTACCAAGTACATCAGTTTTGGCCTAGGTACATCAGTTAGTACATCAATACCGAAGTACGTCAGGGAACGCATAGGTTCTATATCATGCCTGTAAATGCTAAATTTGGAACGTGTAGGTATAGCGTGAAACAGGCCGAGGTATGATTGGGAAGCAAGAGCTCTACCACTGAGCTACACCCGCGTATTGTGCCAGTTTAATTCCAATAAAAGAGTCCTATTAAAATACCAAAGCCAACAGATACTGGTACGGCATATTTGTTGCCAAACGTACCGATCACTACTGGAATGGCTACTGCACAAAAGACGATAAGAATAAGAGTATCCATAATGCTGCTCATTATAGAGTATTAATGATTTAGTTACAGTAGAGTTTCCCAATATTTTGCAGATTGGCTTTTGTTTATCCTTGTAACCTGCATATGCGAATATTGTGGTTGTTTAAGTGCTTCCTGGATTTCTGTTTTCATAGACCAGTGTGTTTTCAGTGCCCATAAAAACAGGGAGTCTTTGGTGAAAAGATGCTGTAATATGTTCTCTCTGTTCCCATTCCACAGCTTCTCCCTAAATAAACACCTTTTCACGGTTCTTTTCAGTAGTCTCCATAAAACTAAGCTCACAGAATAATCCAGCCAGATTAGCCTAGTTGCTTTACTCCAAACTATATCTCTGACGACACTGTAGTTACCGTCCACAATCCAATCACTTGTACTTAATGCCTCTTTAATATCACAGCGGAATCTGGCATCAGGTGATTCTGTCCAATTTGGTCCGTGTCGGTAGGCATCGAGTTCCACATGTTGTATTCCAAGATGCATAGATATCTGTTTGGCTAGTGTGGTTTTTCCTGAACCAGAGGTACCGACTATTGCTATTCTTGTGTTACTAGGCATCTATAACATTTACTATAAAACTGATGGGTGGATTATTTATTCTAGTCTTTCTCGAACTTATCCCGAATATCTCTCAGAATTCTACTCACGTGATAAAACCACCATTGTTTCCGTAAAACCAATTCGTATATGTACCAAAGCCCTACCAAAATGGGGACTATGGCAAATAATATGCTTATTTCCATAGATGTATATTACCCTAACAAATAGATTTATGTACATGAATTGTATTATCAATGCCGAGATACTTTGTAACATGACATAAAACGTGTGAATAAGTGTTTAATTATCATCGATAGATGTTTAAACATTTTTACTGTATAGTGAAAAACACGACCTGTTTCACATCAACGATTCAAAAACTCTAAGTTCGTATCACCAACCAGTGTACTGTCGAAAATAACAGTACTACTCGAGTCAAATTACCGTTAACTATCAGGATTCATTCTGTCATTGTCGAATTGCCTTCGTTAAGGAGACTTTATGCAAGAAGAAAGAAGCTATATATCTTCACTGTTTGGAGGATTTTGGCAGTTTGACGTCAAAGATTTCAGTTACCTGGTTAATCCATACTTCCCACCTGAGAAGTTTATGCAGTCACTGACAGTTAAATTAGACGAGTTAGTGAGATCCTACCCGTCTACAAACTGGTATATTTCTTCGTTATCGGCCAAAGATGTGGGACTCAGCCACGAAGAATTAGTTATCGGTAATGGGGCCAGTGAAATCATAAGCGCAATAATTGACAGGTATGTGAGCAATATGGCCGTACCCGTTCCGACTTTCGATGAATACATAAATCGTGCCGTTATCCAAGGTAAAACCGTTAGTTTGTTTCAAACGGATGAACAGTTCCAGCTAGATATAGATGGCTTCGTTAAGCATGTGGAAGATAGCGGAGCTAACAGCGCTTTGATAATTAATCCGAACAATCCCACTGGAGGATTCATACCTCGAAGTTCCGTCTATTCTCTACTGGAGTCATTGAGATCCTTAGACCTGGTAATAGTTGACGAATCATTCATAGATTTTGTGGGAAGTGAATCTCACCCTTCTGTTATGGACAGGATCAACGACTTCTCTAACCTGGTCATAATAAAGAGCCTATCCAAAAGTTACGGCATACCCGGGTTACGCCTAGGATATGCCGCATCGAGCAATAAGGAAATTATTACAAACCTCAGAAGAGATGTTCCTATATGGAGCATAAATTCTCTTGCCCAATTCTTCTTGGAACAAATAGGTAACTACCATGAGGAATTTTTGCAGTCATGTTTGGATGTGCAATTTGCAACTAAATCTCTCTATACAGGTTTGACATCCATACCATACCTTCACGCATATCCCTCAGACGGGAATTTTGTATTGTGTCGGGTCCTATCCAATCTTACTGCTTCAGATTTAACCGACAAACTATTTAATGGATTTGGAATACTTGTAAACGACTGTAGCCGGAAAAAGGGGCTAGACGGAAGCTTTGTTAGAATCGCGTCTAGAACAACAGAGGAAAACATCGAACTCGTACAAGCTTTAAAAAATATAGTGTAGGCATGATATGGTAAGGAAATTCATATGAAGGCAATAATACTTGCTGCCGGACAAGGCTCTAGATTGAAACCTAAAACTGACAATCTGCCTAAATGTTTGGTGCAAGTGAAAAATGTACCAATCTTGAATTATCAACTCGAGGCACTTAATCGGCTTGGGATAACTGAATGTGTTATAGTCGTCGGATTTATGGGTGACTTGATAAGGCAGGAAGCTGGAGATAAGTTTGGAGATTTACATATTAGTTATGTAGATAACAAATATTTTATTGAGACTAATAATATCTACTCGCTGTGGTGTGCAAAAGAGTATTTGGCAGATGACATAATTCTGATCGAAGGTGACGTGCTATTTGATAGAAATATTCTCAGTGCACTTGTAGATAAGATCCCTTCCAATACAGCAGTAATAGATGATTTTAGATCGGATATGGATGGAACAGTCATAATAAGAAAAAGCGGTCTCGCTAGTTCCATGATATTAAAATCCCAACAAGGCAAAGATTTCGATTATAGTAATGCCTTCAAGACGGTTAACATCTATTCATTCGATGGTTCTACTATGCAACAGTACCTTATTCCTGCTTTAGATACATGGGTGGATGAAGGATTTACTAATGAATTCTACGAGGCAGCAATAGCAGATTTGATAGCACATAATACTATCGAGTTAGAAACTCAACATGTTGGAAAGAATAAATGGGTGGAAATTGATACGATTGATGACCTGGAAAAAGCAGAATCGGCAATCAATTATTTTAGTTAGTCGTGCACTCTGACTATCCATATTAATGATTTTATAACGTATTGAGTATCCCTATCAGTTATAGACTACCGAAATTATAAGAGGTGAATGAATGAATGAAACTAATGGATCAGACCAAACAGCCCTTGACTATACCTTGAAATACAATCCACCGATGGATCACGTAGTAGCTGAACGCAATTTGAAAGAAGCTAAACGGATCCTTGACGATTTGAACGTAGCATTTCTTTTAGGATCAGGCTCGTGTCTAGGAGCAATTAGGGAAAAGGGTTTTATCGAGTGGGATGACGACGTTGATCTGTTTACGGTAATCGGTATTGATGGTGTTACAGAAGAATCAGCTGACATCGTTGCTGAAGCCTTTAGAAAGAACGGGTATTTTGTCAGTATTGGCGAAGCTGACCATTCCCGAATACTCATGACTATCAAGGATTCCATGAGGTTGAGTGTGGAATTTGCCCGTATAACCAACGAAGAAATCCTCGTGTATCCAGGAATTAAATTCCCGGCCGTAATGTTCACGGAGCCCAAATATATAGATTTCCTGGGAGAAAAATTCTTGGTGCCAAATCCACCTGAAGAATATCTCCAGAGGAAGTATGGTTCAGAATGGATGATCCCAAAGAAAGCAGGCCAATATGAAAAAGATGTAGTAGATAACATCCCATCCGTCACTCTAACCGGAAGTTCTTGCAAGCTGAGAGTGCTAGATGGTAACGAAAAACCCGTGGAGGATGCTGAAGTGAACCTGGTAAACGGTGGTCGCTCTCGAACTAATAACCTAGGGTATGCCGAGATTATTTTACCAAACCCTGACTGGTATGCACTGGTAATAAAATATCCCGGCCACGAGCAAGTTCTCTACATGGAACAACTGGAGCCAGACAATGTCTACGTTTATAGATCTAACTCTGTTGCCGAGGAACACGATAGCACCATAGGCGAAATAGGAACTCTTGGTAATTTACTGAAGATTGAATAAAAACAATTTTCTACAACTAGAGTAATTCAGGGTGTGGTTGTTCTTGGCTACGTCCGCAGGTTACACAAAAATTATCATATTCCGATATTCTATTGCCACAATTTATACACATTGGATATTGTTTCTTCTCTTCTTGAGTCCCTTTCGGGTGAAGAATCCGACGAATGAAATTGTATATAATAATACCCATAATCTACCGGCTTACTTGTCGGAAGCACTTATTTACAAACCTGCATTACCTTTACACCTAGAATAATACTTAACACAAAGTTGCTTCTAAATGTGGAAATTGACTAATAAGCACCTGGGCGATTGTAAGGACCAGCATTACCGCTAGCTCCCTTGATACCTCTGATAGAACTGCCTAGGCTATTGAACGCTGAAAAGTGAGAGATCAACTTTTTTGTCTCATTTCCGCACTTTGGGCAATCTTGAGGCTCGGACGCCAACTCGAAAGACATACGTTTTTCAAAGCGGTGATCACAGTCAGTGCATGCATATTCATATAATGGCATCATCCACTCCTAACAGCTTGTAGTTTACGACGGAGAGTTTAACGTGAACTCTGTTTACGGTCAATTACTGATGCAATCTCATCTTCCGTTAATAAAGTTCCCCGATTTCATTCCTATAACAATTCGTTAAGTTTTTTTAGATTACGAATGCTCATCATGATACCAATACTTAAGCCAATAACAGAACCAACGCCCGTGCCAACCCCCTGATTTATAGTTGATCCCATAACTACACCAACAATAACACCTATCAATGCTCCAACGATAACACCTTTAAGAATTGCCATTTGTGTTTTAAAAAACAAATTTTTCATACATACATATTAACCTTTGCAGGCACGAAATAATACACATAGTTATATTCCTGAATCACTTGTTTGAGACCGGGGACGGCTTAACTTATCTCTCCAATACCACTGAGTTTTCCATCTGTTTCAAGGGAACATCCCAATATGTTTTAAGTAATTGATCAGTCTTTTCTCTTCCATGAAGAACGAATCCGTTTGTTTCCCAAAATCTAATTGCCCAGGTAGCGTCCTGCCAGGTTCCTATGAGCAAAGTGGTGCTCTTATTGACTGTCAATAAATGTTGTAATAACAACTTTCCTATACCTGATCGCTGATACTCAGTCAGAACATAAGCATGTCGTATCAAGGTAACATCATCTAACTCCTGTATCCCCATCACGCCCATCAGTATATTATCCTTGTCATAGCCAAACATGTGGACACCACTATCAAATTCTTTGAGCAGTTCATGTTCTGACATATAGGGTTCATGCCAACAATCGTCTGGAATTACACCCTTATATTTTGATGCAGCATCATTGATTACATGGAGAATCTTAGAGAGATTTTTTTTCGTGTATCTGGAGATCATTACACAATATATGGTACACTAAATTCGTGTAATTCAAGCACATTGCAACAGTTTGCAACATTTACACTTTAGGAGAAGTAAATGATAAAGCTTAGTCGATTTCTGGTAATTACAATGCTTAGCATAACTCTATTGGGTTTGACATCATGTGGCGGCGGAGATCCTGCCCCTGCCCCGGCAACATCAGCCCCGGCAGCATCAGCCCCGGCTCCCACAGCAGTTCCAACTGCTACAGCTAAACCAGTACCGACTCCAACAAGTGAACCAGTACCTGAACCCACAGCAGAACCTACAGTAGAGGCCAAACCTGACCCTACTGCGACACCTAAGCCCACTGCTGTGCCTGCTACTGCTACTCCAGTACCACCGACTGCTACGCCAGTACCACCGACTCCAACACCAACACCATTACCGTATGCGGGACTTGCAGTAACTTGTGAGGACAAGACTACTCATACCTATT
>CAZNWQ010000064.1:0-6992 GCA_964576965.1 uncultured Dehalococcoidia bacterium | reverse complement strand
TAAAGTATTGGTTTGAACCTGATGGTCATACTGCCTGAATATCCACTGCTTTCTTGCAATATCTGGAAAAGCCAAAACCTTAAGCAATATATCTTCGGCTGAATATCGTTTATCAAAAGCCATACCGAAATCAAGTGTCCGTGTTTCTTTGAAATACTCAGGTTCCACACCATCTATCTTATACAAAGGTGGTTCGGTTAGTATTCTTACCGGCAAACTAGCAACCTCGACAGATGCATCGTAAATGGTAATGGTATCGTCTTCCGTGACTTCACCTATAACAGTACTATCAAGATCCCATTTCTCAAAGACCGCCTCAATATAAGATTTATCATGAGGCTTAACAACTAGTAACATTCTTTCCTGAGATTCAGAGAGCATTACTTCATAAGGACTCATGCCTTTTTCTCGACGGGGAACCATGTCTATGTTTAATTTAGCACCGGCGCCGCCTCTCGCGACCGATTCCACAACCGTACTAGTCAAGCCAGCGGCACCTAAGTCCTGCATAGCCAAGACTTTACCTGTGTCTACAGCCTCCAAACAAGCCTCTATCAACACCTTCTCTAAGAATGGATTGCCAACTTGTACCGTAGGACGCATTTCTTCTGAATCATCTTCAAAGGTGCGAGATGCCAAACCAGAAGCACCATGGATGCCATCCCTACCGGTATCTGCTCCTACTAATATCAAGAGGTTGCCAGATCCTGAGGCTTTAGCTTTCATCAAAGAACCAGTATCAACGATTCCAACGCACATCGCATTGACCAATGGATTACCTGAATAGACTTCGGAAAAATAAACCTCGCCCCCTACATCTGGCACACCTATGCAGTTTCCATACCACGAGATCCCACTAACCACTCCCTCAAAAAGATATCTGTTGCGGCTTTCGCTCAAAGGACCAAATCTAAGAGAATTCAACAGTGCTATTGGCCTAGCTCCCATGGCAAAAATATCCCTGACGATACCCCCAACTCCGGTCGCAGCACCCTGAAAAGGTTCTATAGCAGATGGATGATTGTGAGATTCCACTTTCATCACTATGGCCAAGCCTTGTCCTATTTCAATAACACCAGCATTTTCCTGACCAGGTTGAACCAGTAGCCTAGGGCTTTCAGATGGCAATTCTCGCAATAAAAGTTTCGAATGTTTATATCCACAGTGCTCACTCCACAATGCACCGAACATTCCCAATTCCAAACCATTGGGCTCTCTACCTAAACCTAAAACAATTTTGTCATATTCAGCTCTAGATAGAGCAATTTCATTCAATATTTCGTCTGCAACCGCCATTCTCAGTGAGTCCCCCAATAAAGTAAATTACGAAAAGTTTTTCATAATTGATTCAAAAATGTAAAGACCATCCTTGCCCCCCAATTCCGCTTCACAACAACGTTCCGGGTGGGGCATCATTCCTAACACGTTGCGGTTTTTGTTGATTATACCTGCAATATTATTCAAAGACCCATTAGGATTAGATTCTTCAGTCACTTCACCAAATTCATCACAATAACGAAACACTATCTGATTATTGTCCATCATGGCATTTATAGTTTCCTGATCAGCATAATAATTTCCTTCACCATGAGATATAGGCACTTTCAAAACTTGCCCGGTTTCACATTGAGAAACGAAGTTATTTGTACTATCTTCCACCCGTAAGTTCACCCATTCACACCTAAACTGGACACAATTGTTCCGTATAAGTGCGCCAGGAAGCATACCGGACTCACATAATATTTCAAATCCGTTACAAATACCAATAACCAAACGACTCTCATCCACGAATCTATGCAGCTCGTTCATTACCGGTGAAAATCTTGCGATGGAACCAGTACGGAGATAATCTCCATAGGAGAATCCTCCTGGTAAGACAACACAGTCTACATCTGACAAGTCAGTATCAGTATGCCAAATATATCGCGAATCTTGTCCTAAAACTGATTTAGTCACATGGTAGCAATCTCCATCACTCCATGTGCCAGGAAAAACAACAATACCAAATCTCACGTGGCACCTCCAACCAAAAGAGCAATAAACAAGTCTCTACAGAGATTCCAATAGCTCTGTAACTACATTGTTAACCAAAGAACCATCAGCCTTACCCTTGACTTCTGGCATTAAACTCTTCATAACCAATCCCTTATCCTGAATCCCCTTGGCTGATACTGCTGCTATAACGGATTTGGCTATATTAATTAGTTCTTCCTCTTCTAATTGCTTGGGCATGTATGACAAAAGTACGTCGAGCTCGGATTCTTCTTTGGTAACCAAGTCTTGTCTGTTACCTTTTTTGAACTCGTGTATACTTTCTCGTCTTTGTTTAACTTGTTTTGCAATAACAATCATCACTGCTTCATCAGTCAGTGACTTTTGCTGAGCAATTTCCTCATTGTGTATATCTGAGAGAGCAGAACGCAGGACGGTCCTCCGTACTACGTCTTGCTGTCTCATAGCATCTTTAAGGTCTTCGCCTAAACGAGTTAACAGTTCCATTTAACCTGAATTGTAATTAATTTCTGGGATTGCCGGCACTCATCATACGGGTAGTACGGGTAGTACGGGCACTCTTGCGTTTTTTTGCCGCCGCTTTTCTTTTACGCTGAATACTAGGCTTCTCAAAGTGAGCGCGTCGCCGTGCCTCAGAAAGTATTCCATCCATCTGCACCCTTTTATTAAAACGCCTCAGTAAACTGTCGAACGTTTCTCCATCTCTAACTACAACCTGAGACAAACAACACCTCTCTCAACTGAAATACATACGAACGAAATATCGTAAGACACTAGAACATAAATTATATAAACGAGTGATAGCAAGTGTCAAGTTCATTGCTCCACTAAAACAGATTCGTTAAGTTGATCTTGACCAAATGGTGTGATAACTATCCCCGCTAATAACTGTGGCTAATTCCTTAACTTCAAGGTCGTACAACTCCTCAAGAATAAGCTTACTGCGCTTCAACAACTTAGAATCTCCTGAGTCAACTAATTTGTTAAGTATCATATCCCATATCCCCGAATCAACCAAACTGTTAATATATTTTGGCCACGGCAACACGGTAATCGACTGTGGCCTATCCAAACTAGGACGCATCTTCTTTAAGCTACGACTTCTTTCTTCTACTGACGAAGCCATAGGCACGATTCTTATTACAGGTGTTTCTTCAAATGAAGTCCTGATATCAACCAACAGAGATTTCCGGAGCATTGGAAAGTATACGGAAATCACCTCTGCCATCTCTATATTCTTGAGGGCCTCATCTAAATCCAAACTGAAGTCACCTTCCATATATCACCTCTTTTAAGCAACATGACGTTGTCGTACATTGGGTTGGAACTCAGCTGAGTATTCCTACATACCAGTTACATCAGTTGCACAACTAAATCCAACTCTAAATATATCACAACACAGGCACTACAACTAATTCATTTGATCAATATTTAATTGATTTAACGGAATCATTAATGTACAAAACCCACTAGTCAAATTACACCCAAAAAGTTAATATAACCTGCAATGAACGCTCGCACAACAATTTCACATATATTGGAATCAGCCACTGTCTCTATAAAAGAAGATATAAACCTACCCCCTAATACACCGGTTGATATCCTGTTAGAAGTACCACAAAACGCAGACCACGGGGATTTTGCTACAAGTATTGCACTTAGATTGGCCAAGCCATGCAATATGAGCCCACGAAATATAGCTGATCAGATAATTGCTGCCTCAAAAACATCCGAGGCTATCGAAAGTATTTGGGTAGAAGGTCCTGGATTCATTAATGTTTCTCTTAACAAAATATGGGTTACCCATCAGGTTGAAACCATTAATTCAATTGGCCAAGAGTACGGCAAAATAGAACTCGGAAACAAGTCTCGAGTACAAGTTGAGTATGTTAGCGTAAATCCTACTGGGCCAGTACACGTTGGGCATGCTCGTGGTGCTGTATTAGGAGACACTCTTTCTAACATACTTGAAACTGCAAATTTTAACGTAACCAGAGAATATTATTTCAACGATGCAGGGGCACAAATGGAATTATTTTACAAATCTCTGCACACACGATATCTTCAAATTAAGGGACAGGCAGTTGAAATGCCAGATAACGGCTACATGGGAGAATACATGATCGACCTGGCCAAAGAAATAATCAATGATGAGATTAAACCGCCTAATAACGTATCTGCAGAATACACTCCGGAAGAAATTGGGCACTTAGGCTTAAATAAAATGCTTAAAAACATACAGTCCGATCTGGACAACTTAAATATCAGTTTTGATGTTTGGTTCAAAGAGCATACCCTATATGATCTTGGCCAATACAGTGAAGCTATGAAACTGTTAAAGCACGGAGGTTTCATAGGATACGAAGACGGTGCTACATGGTTCAAATCATCGTTACTTGGTGAAGAAAAAGACAACGTAGTGGTGCGTAGCAATGGGACACCTACATATTTTGCAGCAGACATAGCATACCACTACAACAAATTTGTCGAGAGAAAATTTGCCACAGTAATAGATGTCTGGGGGGCTGATCATCAAGGACACGTTAGTAGAATGAAAGCGGCAATAAAGGCCCTTGGGGTAGATCCAGAAAACTTGACCATTATTATCACTCAAATAGTAACTCTCAAAAGAGGCAACCAACAGGTTCGCGCATCAAAGAGAACTGGAGATGTAATAACTCTGCAGGAATTGATTGACGAGGTCGGCCCAGATTACTGCAGATATTTTTTCCTGTCACGTTCACCAGATAGTCAGATGGAATTTGATATAGACCTAGCCAAGAAAGAATCATCTGAGAACCCCGTTTACTACATCCAGTACGCTCATGCAAGGATCTCTGGTATATTAAAAACCGCCAGTTTAAACCAAATTGAATACCAAACCGGTGACGTATCATTACTCCAAGACCCAATGGAATTAAATCTGATCAAGAAAATGCTAGCTTTTCCAGACTTGATCGAATACATAGCAACTGAACTAGAACCACATCATTTACCCCATTACTCACAAGAATTGGCAAATAGTTTTCATCTGTTCTACCAAAACTGTAGAGTCATTTCAGATGATCAGGATCTTACAAAGGCCAGAATCAAATTAGCCATGGCTGCTCAGATCGTACTAAACAGGTGTCTTACCCTTATGGGTATGGATTCACCTAATACTATGTAAGCAGTCAATTCGGTTGCAAGATAATTCACCATTGTCTACAATAAACTCAAACTGTAGCCTGAAACACAAAAGTTACTCTGAGTTTCCCAGGTCATTTTTATGCAATACCTGATGGAGGTAAATTGATTTTGTTAATCGGCGATGAAAACAATCACCCAAAAGTACCAGAGGTAGTTGTTCTGCGACTCCCTTTGTACGTTAGGGAGTTAACCGACATGATGAAATCAGACAAGAACGTGGTAAGTTCCCAACAGTTAGGCGAAAGATTGCAAATGACTCCTGCGCAAATCAGAAAAGACCTCAGTTATTTTGGAAAATTCGGCAAACAAGGCAGGGGTTACCCTATATCATATTTAGTCAACCAGCTAAGAACCGTCTTGGGGTTGGAAAAAGAGTGGAACTGCTGCATAATCGGCGTAGGCAGACTCGGAAGAGCCGTGATAAGTTATCCGGGTTTCACTCCAGAAGGTTTTAACATACGAGCGGCATTCGACGATGACTTCGGTCTTGTAGGACAAACGGTGGGTGGGTTATATGTACAACCTATAAAAGATCTGGAAAAGACTATCAGAGATAAAAACATTAGTATCGGGATAGTTACAGTTCCTGCACCAAATGCCCAAGGAGTCATAGACAGGATGGTTGACGCAGGGCTCAAATCTATACTGAATTATGCTCCAATCGGACTACACATTCCTCCCGGCGTACACATCAGACACGTAGATCCTTTGTTGTCACTACAATCCATGACCTACTACCTAAAATGATTCTTCTCTACAATCATAGTTACAAGTACTAAGCGCTTACAGCAGAATCTGCCAAAATAGTTACTTGATTATCTTTGACCTCCAAGAACCCTCCACTTACTGAGTAACTATTAGCCTGTCCATTCGCAGTCACTTTTATTTCACCTGATTGCAAAGCCGTCATGAGAGATGCATGATGAGGCAATATTCCTAACTCACCCTCACTGCCTGGAGCTATCACTGATTCAACATCCCCAGTGTATATGATGCTTTCAGGCGTTATTATTTCCAATTTCATGGTTGCCATAAATTCACCTCACTGCAATCAGGATTCGCTTGCCATAGCTTTACCAGCTTCCACAGCTTCCTCTATACTACCAACCATGTAGAATGCCTGTTCCGGCAGGTCATCGTGCTTACCGTCCAGAATTTCTCCAAACCCTCTCACGGTGTCGTCAATAGATACATACCGTCCTTCTCGGCCTGTAAACACTTCAGCAACGAAAAACGGTTGAGTCAAGAACCTCTGTATTCTTCTTGCACGACCCACAGTCAGTTTATCTTCATCCGACAATTCTTCCATACCCAATATTGCTATGATATCCTGCAAGTCTTTATATCGTTGTAGTACTTGTTGAACGCCTCTAGCAACTCTGTAATGCTCTTCCCCAACCACATTAGGATCCAATATCCTGGAGTTAGAATTCAGAGGATCTACCGCCGGATACAATCCTTGTTCCGTTAGAGCTCTATCCAAAGATATAGACGCATCCAAATGTCCAAATGTTGTAACAATACCCGGGTCAGTGTAGTCGTCAGCAGGAACGTATATAGCCTGTAATGACGTGATAGATCCCTTCTTGGTTGTTGTGATTCTTTCCTCTAAAGCACCCATCTCAGTTCCTAGTGTAGGCTGATAACCTACCGCAGAAGGCATTCTTCCCAAAAGAGCAGAAACCTCCATGCCGGCTAGTATATACCGGTATATATTATCTATGAAAAAAAGAACATCTTGGCCTTCTTGGTCTCTAAAATATTCTGCCATAGTCAAACCAGTCAGAGCT
>CAZNWQ010000063.1:0-7022 GCA_964576965.1 uncultured Dehalococcoidia bacterium | reverse complement strand
CTTTTCCAAGACTTCATTCAAAGAATCTTCGTCTACATCCGCAATGCCAACTCCGATGTGGGATTTTTTAATACTGCATTGAGGGAAATCTTTTAGCGCTAGTTTTAGATTGGACTCGAGTTTTCTAAGAAACATGGGTCTGTTCTTGCCCTTTAGGGCTATTTCATGGACCCTTATCATTATTGAACTTTGAGAGTAGGCCATAGTCTCTGCTAACAATCAACTTATCAAACCGAAATTACATACCGCGTTATTTCGGTTTGATAAGTTAAGGTGTTTTGTCACTCCATTCAGTTTCAAGGATATTAATAATTAGGTTGGAGTAATTACACTTTTATGGGTAAGTCCACCTTATAATTTTGGAGCATTTGTACTAATTTGGCAGCAGTTTCTTTGTCTGGGTCGGTTAAAGGTAGCCTAGTTCCGCCAACTCGAAATCCAGAGTGATTTAAGGCGAACTTTACAGGTATAGGGTTTGCAATCAAGAACAGGTCCTTGAAGATATTGAATAATCTAAGATGTTCTGCTGCTGCTGCTTCGGTTTTGTTGTCTAGTATAAGGTTCATCATGTTTTTTATTTGTAAACCTACTATATGGGAGGCTACACTTATGATGCCATATCCACCCATGGTCATTATTCCCAAGGTGTCGTTATCATTGCCGCTCCACACCCGAAAATCGCTGTTCGATTGGGCTATAATGCGTGTTATCTGGTCGAAGTCACCACTTGCTTCTTTTACGCCAACTATGTTTTCCACTTCAGATAGACGTACTGTTGTTTCTGAAGACATATTGCATCCGGTTCGGCCTGGAACATTGTAGACTATACACGGCAGGTTAGTGTTGTCGGCTATTGCTTTAAAGTGTTGATAAAGGCCTTCTTGAGTGGGTTTATTGTAATATGGAACTACCAATAGTGCTGCATCCACTCCACATTTTTCTGCATCTCTAGTCATTTCTATACTTTCTGCAGTGCTATAGTTTCCAGTGCCTGCTATGACAGATCCAGCATCACCAATTTCAGATTTTATTTCCTTAAAAAGCTTCAGTTTTTCTTCTTTGGTAAGTGTAGGTGATTCACCAGTAGTTCCTGATATAACTAATCCTTCACTACCGGACTCTAAAAGAGAACTGGCTAAGTTACGGGCTTGCGGGTAATCTAGTTCTCCGTAATTATCAAACGGGGTTACCATAGCCGTGATCAATCTTCCTATGTTCGCCATCACTTTCCTCCTAATTAACTACAAATTAATGATCCAGCATCTTTTCAGCTATCTGTATCGTATTTAGTGCAGCACCTTTTCTTATGTTATCTGCTACTACCCACATTACCAAACCGTTTGGGTGGGACTCATCTTTCCTAATTCTACCAACGAATACATCGTCTTGTCCTTCGGCGTCAATCGGCAAAGGATAGATATCTTTGCTAGGATTGTCTAATAAACTCACGCCAGGTGCAGTTGATAGTATTCGTTTTGCGTCCTCTGGGTTCATAGGATTCTCGAGTTCTATATTGACAGACTCACCGTGTCCAAAATAGACGGGAACTCTAACACACGTTGCGCAAATGGCCATAGAATCTTGATGCATTATTTTCCTTGTTTCTTCAACCATTTTCCATTCTTCGGTTGTATAGTCGTTATCTAAAAACCCTTCCACAAATGGGAGAGTATTAAAAGCTATTTGATGAGGGTATACGGATGGGTTGATTCCCTTTTCACCGGATATTAGGTTGGACGTTTGGTTCCTAAGTTCTTCTACTGCATTGGACCCAGTGCCTGATACTGCTTGGTATGTTGAGACTACAATACGCTGTATGGGTGATATTTGGTGTATTGGATTTAGAGCTACTACCATCTGTATTGTAGAACAATTCGGGTTTGCTATTATTCCTTTATTCAGTCTTATATCTTCGGGGTTTACTTCTGGTATCACTAGGGGTACTTCATTATCCATCCTAAATGCAGAACTATTGTCTATTACTACAGCGCCTGCTTTAGCTGCTATTGGTGAAAAATATTTACTAACGTCTGATCCTGCAGAGAATAGGGCGATATCAATATTATTAAAAGAGCTATCCACAGTCTCCATAACTTCTAAGGAATCACCTTTAAAGGACAATTTTTTTCCGGCAGATCTGTCTGACGCATATAGCATTAATTCATCCACTGGAAAATTTCTCTGTTCCAGTATTTTCAAGAATTCTCCACCTACTAAACCCGTGGCTCCTACGACTGCAACTTTGAATCCCATGTTATTACTCCAAATTTACAAACCAAGTAATTTTTCTAGGCCTATCATAACACCCTTGTTTTTCACTACTTCTCTTATTGCAAGTGTTACACCTGGCATATAGCATTCACGATTGATTGTATCGTGACTAAGTGTAAGTGTTTGTCCTTGAGTGCCCAATACAACTTGATGATGAGCCATTCTTCCTGGCATCCTTACACTGTGAATGGTTACTCCACCTGTTTCACCACCTCTTGTACCTTCAATTGTTTCTTTTTCAGTGGTGGTCCTTGTGAAACTAGTGGCCCTGTCCTCCAAGAGTTTGTTCGCAATTGACAGGGCAGTTCCTGAAGGTGAGTCGATTTTTGCTTCATGATGCATTTCGACTATATCAGCATAGTCGAAAAATTTGCCAACTAACTTGGACATTTGCATGATCAAAATTGCTCCGATAGCAAAATTAGATGCCATGAAAACTGATGTGCCATTGGTCGCGGCTAATTTTTCTATTTCTACTACATTTTCTTTTGTAAACCCTGTACTACCAATTACAAGGTCCACACCCAAAGAACTGGCTGTGCGACTTGCTTTCATGGCAGCTTCGGAGTTTGTGAAATCAACGATTACATCTGGTTCGTGATCCGTAATCATTTGTTCTAGGTTGTTTGATATAGGGATTGGATCACTTCCGGTGGTCTCTATATAGGTGAGAACGTCTGTATTGGAGACGCCAGCGACGACTCTCATATCAGCTTGTTTGGTAACGGCTGATAGCACTTCCATGCCCATTTTCCCTGTAGCTCCATGCACCAATACTTTTAATAACGTTCCCATATCTAATTCTAAACCTACTTATGGTAGTGATTTGACTATCTGTTGGGTCTGTTAGGTCGGTTATCCCTTCTTGTGTCTCGTCCAGCCCCATCCGAGGAGTTCTTGTTTTGTTCTCCTGCGGAGTCGTCTTCGGATGAACCAAGCAACGCACGCCTGGAAAGATTTATTCTTCCCTGGGAATCTATCTCGGTTACTAATACAGTAATTTCGTCACCGACATTTACTACGTCTTCCACAGAGGCCACTCGTTCATTTGAAAGTTCACTTATATGTACCAGTCCATCTTTGCCTGGTAGTATCTCCACAAATGCTCCAAAGCTCATTAATCTGGCAACCTTGCCGGTGTAGATTGCTCCAACTTCTGCTTCTTTAGTCAACATTTCTATTTTATTTATTGCCACCTGAGCAGACTCTTGACTACTGGACCCAATGGTTACGGTTCCGTCGTCATCTACATTTATCGTTGCTCCACTTTCCTCTATAATTGACCGTATTGTTTTGCCGCCTGGTCCGATCAGGGCTCCAATTTTGTCAATAGGTATACGTATTCTGTGCATCCTAGGCGCAAAAGGACTTAGCTCTGCTCTAGGTTCTGATAAGGTGTTGGTAATCTGGTCCAATATAAATAACCTAGCTTCTTTGGCTTGACTTAGTGCTTGCTCCATTATTTCGTAAGTTATTCCTTTAACTTTTATGTCCATTTGGAGAGCTGTAATTCCTTCCTTAGAACCAGCAACCTTAAAGTCCATATCTCCTAAGTGGTCTTCTACCCCTTGTATATCCGTGAGAATAACGTACTTTTCGTCTTCGGTCATGACTAACCCCATAGCTATACCTGCAACAGGTGCTTTCAAAGGGACTCCAGCGTCCATCAGCGCCAACGTGCTACCACAAACGCTTGCCATAGAAGTGCTGCCGTTTGAACTTACCGATTCTGAAACCACTCTGATGGTGTAAGGGAAGTCGGATTCATTTGGTATTACCGGCAATAAAGCTCGTTCAGCCAAAGCTCCATGTCCAATTTCTCTGCGTCCAGGACCACCCATTCTTCTGACCTCTCCGACTGAATAAGGAGGAAAATTGTAGTGATGCAGATATCTTTTGCTCTGGTCAGGACTTATGGTATCCAGTTTTTGCACCTCGGCCATTGAGCCCAATGTAGCAATAGATAGGATTTGTGTCTGTCCTCTGGTGAATAGGCCAGAACCATGTGTTCTAGGTAGTAAAGAAGTTTCACATTCGATGGGCCTAATTTGAGTAGGGTTCCTTCCATCCGGTCTTCTGTTTTCGTATACAATGCCAGATCTCACTTCATTGGTCATCAATGATTCAAACGCTTCAGCTACTTCTTGTTCCGAATATTCCTCGGACAGAGAAGCTGTGACTTGGGTGTTAAGATCGCCAATAGCACCGTCTTTCTCTCCTTTTTCAGAAGATGTAAAGATAGTGCTTTTTAACTTGTCTCCTACTAATTCAGTTAATTTCCCGATCAACTTGGGGTCTACAGCAGATGCATCGGGAAGGTCCATTTTCTTCTTAGCTGCGACCTTAATTATTTCTTCTTGAAGTTGGATAATTTCCTCGTTCGTTTCTTGGGCTTTTTTGACTGCTTGTATAATGACTTCTTCTGGAACTTCGCTAGCACCAGCTTCGACCATCGCTATTGCATTTTTTGTTCCTGCTACAACCAGATCTAAATCACTTTGTTCGATTTGAGAATAGGTTGGGTTTATTACTAAATCTCCATCTATATATCCAACTCTGGTTGCCCCAACAGGACCATCGAAAGGAACTTCAGATATAGAAAGAGCGCATGACGCTCCTATAACACCCAAAATATCCGCGTCGTTTTCTTGATCAGCAGATAAAACAGTGACAATTACCTGGACTTCATTGTGGAATCCTTTGGGGAATAGAGGCCTTAATGGCCTGTCTGATAAGCGTGCTGCGAGGGTTCCCGTTTCGGTAGAACGCCCCTCCCTTTTGAAAAAACTTCCCGGGATTTTGCCAGCCGCATATAAACGTTCCTCGTAGTCTATAGTAAGGGGAAGGAAGTCTACTCCTTCTCTGGCGGTAGGTGAGGCGCAGGCAGTTACTAGAACCACAGTATCACCGTACCTAATTGTTACGGCCCCTCCGGCCTGATTTGCTAATTTACCGGTCTCAATAGTGAATTCTCTTCCAGCAATTTGTTTTGTAACGTTGTGAATCAATATGAAAATATCCTCCTTCTATTGGTTCGATTTGTATTTATATTTAAGGAGAATGAGAAAAAGATTAGATAGTGAACTATCTTCTGATAAGTAGACTTTCCGTCACTGAAAGGTAACGGTCGTTATCGGTTTTCCGCAAGTAACGTAGAAGTCTTCTTCTTCTTCCAACTAATCTCAAAAGACCACGAAGACAGTGTTTGTCTTTGCGGTGTGTTCGTAGGTGGGAAGTAAGGTGGTTGATCCGTTGTGTCAGGAGAGCTACTTGCACTCCTGTAGATCCCGTATCGCCTTCTTTTATCTGGTATTCCTTTATGAGGGTCTGTTTTCCCTCTGTGCCCAGCATTTATGTCATAACCTTTCTATATTCTCTCGCACGCAATTATAGCACAGTCACGTCTGCGAGTAAACACAAACACCTATAACACACATCATCAATCCATAACCTCTGGACATGTGACATAGGTGTAGATTTCAAGAGTTTCTTTGAATTATGTTTTACTTACGATCAGAAGATTCCGAATGTTACCGGGTTGCCTTCTCTGTAGCGAAACAATCGTTACAATAAACCGGTCGTCCCAACCTAGGCTCGAACGGTACTTCCGATTCTTGTCCACATGAAGCACACGTGATTGGGTGCATTGTGCGGACTCCACCGTCGTTTCTTGACCTTCTTCTGGCGGCCCTACATTCAGTACAGCGACCTGGCTCGTTTAGAAGCCCACGCTTTTGGTAAAACTCCTGTTCACCTTCTGTGAACAAAAACTCCGAACCACACTCTCTACATACTAACGTCTTATCACTCAAAGCTCTATAATCCTTCCTGGGTTGTTCTGGGTCTTATCGACCTTTTGGTATAATTGCCCAGAACCCCAACCGGATCTTCCGAGCCCCACTTGTGACACTTATTTCCAAAACGGCAAAGTGTAATTTCGCGAGAGTCTACCACCTAGTATCTTGTTAAGTCAAGAAACAATCAGCTTCAATATTTGATGGAAATGCGGAAATCGATGTTAGATTTGTTGCTAAACCAGTTTAAGTATGGGAAGATATCTCTATGAATATTGGTGCATTTGAGATTTTTGAACCCATCCCTGAATTCCAAAACCTACAAGTAGTTTCCATGCTTCACCCTTGGGTGGATGCTGGTAATGTCGGCACTTTGACCCTAAATCGTTTGGAAGATTATTGCGATGCTAAAGAATTCGCAAGGCTTAAGACTCCAGGTAGGTTTTTCGACTTTACTAGATACAGGCCAGAGACTCATATTGTGGAAGGTTCTCGTGAAACAATAGTGCCCAACACCAATATTTATTATACCAAAGGAACAGATGGGTTCCCGGATTTACTGTTTTTACACCTTATGGAGCCACACGCCTTCGCTGAAACTTACATTAAATCCCTTGCGGATTTGTTGAAAGCTTTTGATGTTAAAAGATATTGTCGGATAAGCGGTATGTACAACGCCGTTCCTCACACTAGACCATTGAAGGTTACAGGGTCCCCTGGAGTGGAAGAAATTAGTAGTTTAAAAGGATTGGTAACTCCTCGGCAATCTGTCGGTGGATATACCGGTCCTACTAGCATCATGAATTCATTAAATGAAGAATTAGAGAAGGAAGGTATAGAAACTGTAAGTTTCATGGTTCATTTGCCTCATTACCTCAATTTTGAGGAAGATTACTCTGGCACAGCTAGATTGACTGAGATCTTGTGTGCTTTGTATGGCTTGCCAAAAGACTTGAT
>CAZNWQ010000062.1:0-7036 GCA_964576965.1 uncultured Dehalococcoidia bacterium | reverse complement strand
AAATACTACCGTAACCCAATATATATCATCAGTAACCAACCTGCTTCGAAACAGGAAGTTGATATTCGTACTCATCTTTGCTGCCGGTTTCTCTGGGGCACAGAGCACCGTCTTAACTTTCTTACCAATATATTTGGATGAAGATAAGGGATTCCAAAGTGTTACTATCGGACTCTATCTATCCCTAGCCCAAGTAGGAGGTATAATATCGCAACCCATCATGGGATATATCTCCGATAGGCTAGGAAGAAAAGTTGTACTAGTCCCGAGCATGATAATACTTGGTTTGTCATTTTTGGGAATACCAGTAGCAACTGATGGGCTTCTGTTTGGTTTAGTGGTATTCGTTATGGGAGCATTCACGTTCCCACTAATGGCTCTTTTTCTAGCATCAGCTATGGATTTGGTGGGAACTAGTACGCAAGCCACAACAGTGTCTTTGGTATTCGGTGCAGCCATAGTTGTATCAGCATTTGCTCCCGCCTTGGCTGGGATAATAGCAGACAACATAAATACTGAAGCAGCATTTTTATTCGCTTCAGCGTTGGCCCTCTCTACTGCGGTCTTTACTCTAACTACAAACTGGCAATCTCGTTAATTACTTAATGAAAACTTTGTACTCCTAAGAAAGACCCTCTCTAATGCGCACCTCGTCCCTTAACTGAGCTAGATGTTCGTCATAGTGACCAGCAACTCTCTCAAGCATATCAAGAATAGTTATTACATTGCCTGAAAAAATGGCAGTCCTGGGAAGTTGATCATCATTGAGGTCCTCAGCCATTTTGATATAACTTTCAATCTCGTCCAATAACGAATTACGCTCCCTTGACCACGATTCATCTGAGTCGTAACCACCAGGATTCAAATTTGGATCTTCTTCATCTAATATCCGTGCGGCCATACCTCTGTAACTCCCTCTGGTATGTCTCAATAAATCGGAAATAGACCATTCAGAACCCCGGTAAGCTACATCAGGTTTCACATCTGAGCATCTATCGTATTCTGATTTGATGGACTTCAAACGCTCAATTATTTCCTGCCTCTTATTATTCAATAATTCATCAGCCATAATTTTCTCCTTATAAATAAAATTAGATGCTCCTCAACCGTTTTAGAGAATCCAAGTCAGCAATGGCTGCATCAAAACGTATCATCGAGTTTTTTAGATAAGCCATGGACCGTTCATCATTATAATCACAATATCCTCCTGTAACCACCCAAAAAACGAATATTTCCAGCATAGATAAACAATAATCATAAAAACAGTCGTCAAAAGAATATCCTGATATTCCACTTTCTTGCAAGGTTGAGTAATAAAGTTTCAATAAATCAAACTCCCATCGTTTTCTATTAATAGGAGTAAATGCCTCGGTAATGAAGGTTGCCACATCATAAACACCTCTACCCCGAACACAATATTCCCAATCAAAGACCACTAGTTCATCATTTCTGTAAAAAATATTATCCAACCTGTAATCACCATGACATATAGTGGCGGGATAAATAGAAAGTATTTCCTTTATCGTTGATACATCGCCCAAGATATTTTGCCCCACTGCTTTTAAGCTCTCAGGAATGAAATCTTCCGTCTTATTCAATATTGAGCACCAAGCCCCAGGATACAATGCCAGATATTCCTGTGTCTGATGCTTCCTAAGCGGGATATAATCGTAATTCTCAGAACCCCAAAATGTTGCATGGAAAACTGCCACACTCCTAATGAAGTTTTCGGCAGATTCTAGAGAACATCCCAACACGCTATCTCCCTGTGTATAACCGATCATATCTTGCATCAGGATTATGGTGTTCTCTTTGTCTTCAGCTATGTCACCATAATAAATATATGGTGTTCTTAATCTTTCCACTCTAGGAACATTTCGGTAAAAATCAACTTCTCGCTGATTTGATTGTAATAAATTTGTAACGTCCCTTACCAAATGGTTTTGGGACGGAGTTTTAACAATTATAGATGTGGGGCTATCATTTTCTCGAACATCATATCGAAGGTTGAGTTTATATAAACTATTTATAAAACCACCATAACCAGACAGTGTTTCTAAAGAGAAGCTTTTTACAAAAGAGTTGTTCAAAATTCCGTTCGCCCTGAGCATATGTGTAATCCATTCAGGTTCTAATTTATCCAAGTCTCCAAAATCATACTTTCGCATCTAGTTCACCCGTACTCCAATTATCTTTTGTCTACCCGGTTCGTCACATTATGTTAGATAATGCAATCAGAACATTGAGTGTAATAAACACTTTTGGTAGTATTATTCTGTAAACATACAATTCAGAGGTTGAGGTGTCAAACAACATAACTAACCACAATAAAATAGTCACGATACCGTGCGGTGATGTAGGATTTAACTCCTATATCATAAAAAACACAAAAACCCGTAAAGGAGTGATCATAGATACTCCAGATGACCCAGTTAATATAATGAATGCATGTAATGATATAACTGTGGAGGGTATTTTTATAACCCATACTCATCCGGAACAATTGCAAGGTCTGCATCCAATAAGAGAAGCAACAGGTGCCGAGGTTTGGATCAGTGCCGTAGATGCCAACGTCTTTAACTATTTCACTCCAATTAATTCCCAAAGACCTGAAAACCCTTTCGAGGGTGAATCACGTATAGAAGTCGCGGGTATGGAGATTCAAGCAATTGCAACTCCTGGCCATACACCTGGATCTTGTTGCTACCTTGTAGACAACAATTTGTTCTCGGGTGAAACTTTAACTTCCACAAACGGTCCGGGATGCTATACACCGATTGAAACGTTGAATCAGACGATACAAAGTGTAGTAGACAAATTATTTACTTTACCAAAAGATGTGGTAGTATACCCCGGCTTAGGTGATCCATTCTCTTTGGCAAACTCGGAACATGAATATAAAATTTTTAAAAACCGATATCCGTCAGCACTTCACGGAAATGTGCTTTGGAGGACAAGTCAAGAATAATTCAGCGAAAACATCTTTCAAAGTTAAACTGTACCGAAGATACACTAACACTCAAGCCTATGATGTTAAAAACTCTTAACCTTACAAATTACAAATAATGTTGGTGTCACTAGGCGAACCATTTAAATGTATCTGCCCAACACAATGAGACTCTAATTTTCCCGCCACGTTGATTTGATCACGACGTGGACATCTCCATAAAACCGCTCTCATAAGGTTGACTGCAAGACGGGTTTACATGGAATACCTTTTGATTGTTTAGAATGACTAGCACAGACCCCGAAAATATAAAGACAAATAAGGAACATTTATCATGTGGCGTTCAATAGCCAAGTATGTAACCTCAAAATACGGCAGGGTGATCTGCATATTCGCTTGGATATTTATACCAATAACATTAACTGTTATATCTCCTTCTCTAACTGAGGTTTCTAGTGGAAGTCAGGAGGATTTCTTACCCGTTGGAGTAGAGTCCACCGAAGCGTTGGCAATACAACAAGAACACTTCCCCGGCAGTGGAACTCCTGGGATATTAGTCTACAAAAGATCCGGCGGTCTCACTGATACAGACAAGGATCTAATAGAACAAGATTCAAAATGGTTGAAGGAAACCGGACAACAAACTGGCGTCATAGGGGATGTCACATCCGTCTTTCAAAATCCCAATTTAAGCTCCTTGCTGACCTCAGAAGACGGATCTACTATGCTAATATTTTTCTCGATCCTTAACAACGACAATGTCTCAATAGATACTGTACAAGAAGAAATTAGAAACATACGAGCAAACTTGGTATATACAAAGTCAGAGGGTCTACAAGTTTGGTTGACAGGACCTGCAGGTGTTTTAGAAGATGCAGTTTCCGTGTTCAAATCTGTGGATTTCAGGATAACCATGTTCACAATCATTGTAGTCCTTACTTTACTGTTAATAATATATCGGGCACCGTTATTGGCGATATTCCCGGTTTTATCTGCTGGACTTGCTTACATGTGTGCCAGCGGCATTGCAGCGTTATTAGCAGATAGGATTGGTTTATCAATAAACCAGCAGGCTACATCTATTATGGTTGTACTAATATTTGGAGCAGGCACTGATTATATGCTCTTCATATCGTCTAGATTTAAAGAGCAACTGCAGATGGGATCTGATCCGACCATTGGTATTTCAAATACAATGACAAAAATTGGTCCGGCAATATTCTCCTCAGCAGCAACCACTATCCTCGCCATGTTAGCACTGGGATTAGCAACACTTAGATCATTTCAAGTCATGGGACCTCTGCTAGCACTAGGTATGACATTCGCAATATTGTCAGGCTTAACTTTTATACCAGCCGTGTTGAGTTTATTAGGAAGGAAAGCCTATTGGCCTAGCAAAACACACCTTCCTTCCATTCACAGCGAAGAATCAAATCGCAAAGGGTTTTGGTACGGTGTGGGAAAATTCGTTGAAAAAAGATACTTTTTTATATGTGTCGGTTCAGTATCTGCGCTAATGATAATGTCTTTGGGTATTCTACAACTGAGGCCTTCATTCGATTTATTAGCAAGCCTTCCAAAAACCGCTGAATCAGTACAAGGGTATGAAATAATGCAGGAGTCCTTTGAGTCTGGGTCTGTGTCCCCTAGCAACGTGTTTATAGTTGCTAAAGAAGACATCATAGACAATATAGAGTTGATAGAGGTATTCAGTGCCAAAATAGATTCTATTGACGGAGTCGCCAGAGTTACTAGTCCATCAAGACCATACGGAACAATAACCCAAATAAGATCCAGTGAATATCAAAAATCCTTCGAAATACTCCCGGATTCCGCCAGAGAAAAACTCACATCAGATGGTCTGCCTGCGATAGAGTCTTTATTGATATCTGGTGAATTAGACACATCCCAAATAGGAATTGCGTCAGCGTTTGCAACTACAAAAAGTTTCATATCTAAGTCTGGAAAAGTAGCAAAGTTAGAGGTAATTTTTGAAAACGATCCCGGCTCACTAGAAACTCTCGATAAAATTGGTGAAATAAGAGAACAAGTTAAACAATTCGCTTTTCCTGCAGTGGACAGAATATTAGTTGGAGGAAACACAGCAATACAGTACGACACCAAGGTTGCAAATGAACGTGATATCAAAGTAATTGGGCCTATAGTACTTGCAATAATATTCGTAATACTGGTTATACTCGTGCGAGCCATTGTCGCTCCGCTCTATCTGTTGGGTAGTGTTGTCCTAAGTTTTTCTGGCAGTCTAGGTGTATCCGTATTAATATTCACTCATATCTTTGGACATGATGGAGTAGGGCAAGGTGTGCCCACTTTTATGTTTATTTTCCTAGTGGCTCTAGGTGTAGACTACAACATTTATATAATCGCTCGCGTCAAAGAAGAATCTGAAAAACATGGCATACGAAATGGAACTATAATAGCTATCACAAGCACTGGAGGCGTTATTACATCAGCCGGTTTGATTTTAGCTGCTACTTTTATGGCCTTAGCAACCCTACCTTTACGAGATCTATTTCAATTAGGATTTGTAGTATCACTCGGAGTGTTCATGGATACATTTTTTGTTCGTGGGTTTATGGTCCCGTCATTTGTTATGTTGTTAGGAAAATGGAATTGGTGGCCATCAATGAAAGACGGAGAACGATTAAAGACTAGATAGTCAATCGTTGATATAGCAACTAATGAATGTATTAATTACTGGATCTACAGGTTTTATAGGGCGAGCTACTGTAGCATACCTGCAAGGGCAGGGTCATAATATAACCGCGTTAGTCCGAAACACTAATAAAGCATCCAATTTATTAGGCGAGGGAATAAGATTTATTGAATATTCAATTGCCAAACAAAGCCTAGTTGAGGAAATGGACAAATGCGATCTGGTAATAAATCTGGCAGGAAGTCCAGTTGCAACCAGATGGACGACAAAAAAGAAACGGGGTTTGGTAGAAAGTAGAATTGGCATAACTCGACTCATAGTAGACGCTATCAAAGAATCCAATAAACCACCAAGAACTCTCATATCAGCAAGTGCAGTAGGTTATTATGGTGATCGTGGTGATGAAAAGTTAACAGAATCCAGTTCAAAAGGTGAAGGCTTTCTTCCAAAACTATGTGAGGATTGGGAAACCTCAGCTTTAGATGCCCAATCCTTAGAAACACGTGTGTGTTTACTAAGAATTGGAATAGTTTTGGGTAGAGAAGGTGGCATATTAGCTACTCTGGGATCGTTGTTCGAAAACAATATGGGTGGATACATTGGATCTAAACAATACGTTTCCTGGATACATATTTACGATATGGTCAGAATTGTAGACGAATGCATAACCAACGAATCCCTTAATGGTCCAATTAATTGTTCATCTCCACTTTCTGTCACTAACAAAGAATTCTCCCTCAACTTAAGGGAGGCCACTAAATCCAAGGTTTTGATAAGAATCCCATCGTTGTTTCTTAAACCAATACTCGGTGAAGCTACTCAGGTATTAACAAATAGTCAAAACGTCAAACCTACAGTCCTACAATCGATAGGGTTTCAGTTTAAATATACAAAACTGATTGAAGCGTTGAATAGTGAATTTGAAAATGAAAACATAACTATAGAAAAATACAAACCCAAACCTTCCGGAATAGATCAAGAAAAAGAAAAGTACAACATACAAAAACGAGGACAATATCAATTAAATTCAGAAGTATTACTTAATCGAGACTCTGAAACTCTATTCACGTTTTTCTCATCACCTATGAATCTAGGCTTATTAACTCCTGGATGGATGGATTTCCGAATCACCGATATCCCCGACACAATCGAATCAGGATCATTTATACGATATAGAATAGGCCTATGGTTCGTAGGGCTACACTGGGTAACAAAAATAATCACATGGACACCTAATAACTTGTTCGTAGACACCCAAGAAAAGGGGCCTTATAGTCTTTGGTGGCATGAACATTTAATTATAGAAAATCCCGATGGAACCATAACAATGAAAGACAAGGTAATATACAGGATACCGTTCGGGATATTTGGAAGATTAGCTCATAAGCTTTTGGCAAAAAATACCTTCATGA
>CAZNWQ010000061.1:0-7128 GCA_964576965.1 uncultured Dehalococcoidia bacterium | reverse complement strand
GCAGTTCATGCTAGAGGGTATCTAGGCGATTTCTGTAACGTGTTCTGCTTCCAATTCTCTGGCAGGTTATCTTAATCTAAAGTTATTGAAGCGATTACGCCAATAATTAAGTTTAGAGCCGGGCCTAGGAGTGAATATTGATCCTGTATCGTTAGACACTCTGAACCTTCTTGTAGAAGTTGGTCTGGAGAGAGTTGTTAGAGTTGCTATGCCTGCCATGGCTACTATAGACCTCTTTATAAACCCTCGCCTGTCCATGATCAATTTCGGATCTAATGATTCTTCTGACATCAATGCCTCCTAAGCTTTTCAGTTTCCATTTGCCAGAAAGTTTGTGCTCATCAAGCAAATCGTACCTGGTATTGACTATGATACCTGCCCATTGTACACTACGTGAAAGTTATTGCAAAGTGCTCACAGAAACAAACAGTCTATCTGTCTGTGCGCCTATTTACTAGAGAGGTTAGATGGATCCAGAATTCATTACAAGTGCAGACTGGGCTAGGATTGGTAACCTGCTTCATTTCTTTTGGTATGCGGTTCTTTGCTCCATCGGATTTGGATTCAATTTTCTTTTGGCACACGCCATAATACCTTCTCTGGTAAGCACTGGTCATATACCGCAGAGTGTAAACAAGGCAAGACGCATGTTTTATATAGGTGCTTTAGGTTTCTTGTCCCTTGTCGCACTTAACTTGATAATAATAGCCTCCAAACTGGACACTCTGACGGTCATTTGGGATAGGCCTTGGATTTAAAGCCATAGGACTTATCAATAATAAATATAATGCTTAAGAAATTAATAATATTATTTACTGTGTTGGGTGGGTTAGCCGCCGGAGGCTTGGTAACTCTGGTATTGGTACTATTTGTTGCCAGAGCTTGGTGGTCCACCCCATTTGAAGTTGGACCCTTTGGCGGTTCTCCTGAACAACCTATATCTTACCCCCATACCATACATGCCGGATCAGGTGTTCTCTTGTTGTCAGATGGAACCCCTAAACTAGATGGAGAGGGTAACGAACTACATGGGTTAGGTTTGGATTGTACGTTTTGTCATAGGAATGTTGACAAAGGAGAATCTGCTGGAGTCCCTCCAGTGGAACAATGTATATATTGCCATAAGGTTATCAATTCCGACGAAGATTTACCGGAAGTTGCTTTGTTGATTAAAGCTTGGGAAACCAAGGCTCCTGTAGTGTGGGAGAGAATTCACCGATTACCGGATCATGTGAGATTTGTACATGAAGCACATATAAGATATTTTACTGAACCGGGCAATATCATGCCTTCAGGCGAGCAGGCTGTTGTGGCTGCTAACGTGTGTGCAGTTTGTCATGGAGATGTGGGGAATATGGAAGAGGTTAAACAGGTAAGAAGTCTGAAGATGGGCGACTGCGTCGATTGCCATAGAGACAATGGAGCTCCGACGGATTGTACAACATGTCATTATTAAGGATGAGTATTTAAAGAAATGGGCATAACTAGAAGACAATTTTTGAAATGGTCAGGCGTATCTGCAATGGGTGCGGTGGTTTTTAATGGATGTACAACACCAGAGCAGGAGTTGCAAGTTGAAAGTCCTGTAAATATGCCAGAAGATTTGGTTAATGGTATAGATAACTGGTACGCTACGATATGTCGTCAGGAATCTGAAGCGTGTGGAATAATAGTTAGGGTGGTTGAGGGTAGAGCAAAGAAGATAGAAGGTAATCCTGACTACCCAATAAATAAAGGGAAACACAGTGTAAGAAGTGAGGCAGGAGTACAGGCTTTGTATCATCCAGACCGCCTCATTGGCCCTATGTACAGGGACAGTAGGAATAGTGAATTTAGAAGTGTCTCTCTTGAAGAGGCGCACAATCTTGTTCTAAACAAGCTTAACGCTCTGAATTCCGAAGGTCAAAACGATCGTGCCCTATTGATAACCCAACCTTTGAGAGGGCACCTAGCAGTTCTTGCAAGCGAATTTTCTAACGGGTTTGGTGGTAGACACATGGCTTTTGAAACCCTAGATAAAGTGGCACTTAGGAATTCTTTAGGTAGGGTGTTTGGTCAGAGTAGATTACCTAAATTCGACATCGAACACTCGACTTATCTGATATCTTTTGGAGCGGATTTCTTGTCCAGTTGGATATCGCCGACTAATCATTCAAAGGCATATGGGGAATTCAGGCAAGGACATTCACAAAGAGGAATTCACGTTCAGGTGGATCCCAGATTTTCAATGAGCGCGGCGAATGCCGACGAATGGCTACCTGTGAAGCCAGGTTCTGAAGGAATACTGGCTATGAGTATGATATATGTAATAATCAAGGATGGTTTGGGTGATGCAACTGCTGCTGATAGTCTTACAGGTGGTGAAGGACATCAAGCCTTGGAAGCTTTCTCTAACAACAGTGCCGGAGTAATAGAGGCTACAGGCATCGATGGTGCTCGCATAGAAAAGATAGCCCGCGATTTCGCAAATAGCCATCATCCGCTTGCAATTGGTGGTGGGTCTGCAGGGGCTTCCACTACCGGAAGTTTTAATTTAGATGCCATATATTCTCTTAATGTGTTGGTTAATAATCTAAACAAAGAAGGCGGAGTTGTTTTCAATCCATCTCCGCCCATAACGGTTTTGGATAATGATTTCGTAACTGGTGCTGGAATGCCTTCTTCATATCAAGATTGGAAGAATATAAACCAGCCTAGAGTTGTGATGATCAGGGGTGCAAATCCAATTCATGGATTACCTTCAAGTGCGGGATTCTCAAATATTTTGGATAACTCAGAATTCATTATCTCATACTCAAGTTTTATGGATGAAACCACTGAAAAAGCCGATCTCATTATACCGGAGAGTAACTACCTTGAAGATTGGGGAGATGACGTGCCAGAACCGGGTCCTGGTTATCAAGTTATAGGTGTTCAACAACCTGTTGTTGGACGGTTTCATCAGGGAACGGTTAATTTCGGAGATGAGTTAATTTATTACAGTAGAGTTCTGGGGTTGGCGCTGGACGGCAATCTGGGCTTAACTGAAGGATCTGGATTCAAGGAATTATTAGAGGAAAGTATGAGAGAGTTGTGGTCTAAAAACGCAGGGTCTGTAAGGTCTTCTGATTTCGAGGCGTTTAGGCAAGGAGTTCTTCAGAGAGGTGGTTGGTGGGACGTTGAATCCGAGGCAAAAATTGAGGAAATGCCATCTAAATCATTGGAGACATCTTGGCCTGATATGACTTTCGCTGGTACAGGCGAATACAATCTGATACCGTTTTTATCTAATTCATTGGGAGATGGAAATCTTGCGCATTTGCCGTGGTTGCAGGCCGCACCTGATCCGGTTACATCAGTGGTGTGGAATACTTGGGTAGAAATAAATAGTAAAAAGGCAGAAGAACTCGACATAATACAAGGAGATATACTTACAGTCGAATCACCAGCTGGAAGTTTAGAAGCCCCGGCTTACATCCATCCAGGTGTGCCACCATGGGTTATATCAATGCCTATTGGTCAAGGACATGTTTCGTTTGGAAGATATGCTGAAAATGTTGGAGTGAATACTATATCTTTGTTGTCTGGAGTTGAAGACAAAGACAGCGGTAGTTTGGCTTGGGCATCTAATAAAGTATCAATATCAAAAACGGGTAGGCATATTGATATATCTAAGTTTGAAGGAAATGTTCCTGCGTTTGAAGTGGATGAGCAGAGAATCATAAAAATAGCTCCTCCTGAATCGCACGATCATCAGGAGCAGCATTAAGTATAGTTGTTGTGTAGGAGTTTTTAATGGCTACAGAGACAATAAATCATAAGTGGGGAATGATAATAGACATAGATCGCTGCACAGGGTGTCAGGCCTGTGTCGTTGCCTGTCAGGCGGAAAATAATATTCCACTTAACACAGAAGATAGATTCAGGCAACGCAGAGCTATTGAATGGATAAGAGTGGAGCGATACTGGGAAGGTGAGTTTCCAAATATAAAGGCTAGATTCATACCTATTCTATGTCAGCATTGTGAAAATGCTCCCTGTGAACCAGTTTGTCCTGTGTATGCTACTTATCATAATAATCAGGGTATGAATGTTCAGGTCTATAACAGGTGTGTTGGTACCAGATATTGCGCCAACAACTGTTCCTATCAAGTGAGATTTTTCAACTTCTGGGAGCCAGTGTGGCCGGAATCCCTCAAGAATCAGTTGAATCCAGACGTTACGGTTAGAAGCAGGGGCATAATGGAAAAATGCACTTTCAATATTCAGAGATTGCGTAAGGCCGAAAGAGTGATAGAAGGACAACGCGGTGAAAGAATTACTGACGAAAACCTAAAAGAAGGCAACTTTTTACCAGCTTGTGTTCAGGCGTGTCCTACAGATACATTAATTTTTGGTGACTGGAATGATCCATCTAGTAAAATATCTAATTTGAAAGAAAAACATTTTGTGGATGGTGGTAGAGGATATAAGTTACTAGATGACTTAGGAACTCAGCCAAACGTGATTTATTTAAAGAAAGTAGATATTAATGCGGAACATAAGGTGGATGCTCATGCATGAATCCCACCACGTAGTAGCACCATCATATCTTGACATGACTGCTCAGGAGATAACTAATGATGTGCTAGAAAGACATCACTCTCCGGGTAACCGCTTTTGGACCGTCGCCATGATGCTTGGCGGACTGTTTATTGTAGGGTTAGTTGGATTGTTCATGCTTATTTCAGATGGTTTCGATAACAAGTCGAACTGGGGTTATTACGCTGCTACTTTTGCCTATGTATTTAGTTTGTCTCAGACGGCGGTTTTGGTTTCTGTGGCGTTACGAATGGCTAAATCACACTGGCGCCGCCCATTAGCAAGGATTTCTGAGATGTTCGCGATAGTGGGTGTTTATAGCTTCGCTATGTTGGTCCCACTGCTGTGGGTATTGCCTTCAATAGAAGGGCGAAGAAGTTTGTGGTTCGAATGGCCTGGTAACACACCCCATATCTGGGACACAATGGCGCTAGGAAGTTTAGTTATTTGTGGGTTAGCGATACTATATTTTGCTTCTCTTCCAGACCTAGTTACTGATAAAGAAGTTTCCGGTAAATCTGACGAAGATGTTTCTTATCACCCCCTTATACCGCATTGGTTTGGGACTGCTAAACATTGGCAGTTACAAAAAATAGTGCTGGGACTGTTGGGTGGATTTTATTTCCTGATGCTAATAATTGTCCATATGCTTATAAGTGTGGATTTTGCAATGAGCTTGATTCCGGGATGGAAAGACGCGATATTTCCTGCTTTCCATGCTATAAATGGCATACAGGCTTCAATCGCATTGATAATTGTGACCATGTTTATTTTGAGGTCTACGAGTAGTCTTGGGAAATACTTGGAACTGGAACAGTTTTGGGCTTTGAGCAAAATATTATTGGCAACCTGTTTGCTCTGGTTTTACTTCTGGTGGTCTTCGTTCTTCACGTATTGGTATGGGAGAATGCCAGCGGAAATTGGTGTACTCAAATATATTATGTTTGAAACATATAGCACTGTGTTTTTCTTCGCATTCACTATGTGCTTTGTGATACCGTTCCTTATTTTGGTAGTCAATGTTGTTAGAAAAACCATTTGGGGTCCGACATTGGCCGCAACAATAATCCTGATAGGTACATTCTTCAATCAAGTCAGATATTATGTGGCTGGATTCTCTGTAGAAGATCATACGTTGCATATTTTAAAAGATCTACCAGATTTCACAGCTCCCGGGCCGATTGATTTTATGGTTATAGTGGGTGGTATATCTGGAGCCGTATTGACCTATATGCTGGGCACAAGATTATTCCCAATAATTTCTATATGGGAAATCAAAGAGGGATTGATGTTACAGAGAGTCCGGAAATTCATGAAACGAGATATCAGAGTGTTGGCAAAGCCGGAATAATTATGATTAAAATAAATGGAAAATATGGGATGCTATTTACCAGGAGTGTTAAATAATGCAGGAACGAGTCCGAATTTCTGATAGTCAGATAAACACAGATTTAACTAGTTCGATATTTGAATCGTCCAAACTGTATTGGCTTTTGGTCGGCTTCTTGGCGCTAGTTGTACTGTGTGGTTTTACTGCCGCAGGCTACATGTTTAATAGAGGCCTTGGGGTAACTGGACTGAATAGGCCTGTCATGTGGGGTTTCTTCATAACTAACTTCGTGTTTTGGATCGGTATAAGCCACGCAGGCGTTATGTTGTCAGCGATACTGAGGCTGGTACAGGCAGAATGGAGAAGACCAGCTACGCGGGCAGCGGAAGTATTGACGGTCTTCTCTCTGATGACAGCCATGACAATGCCACTTATTCATGCAGGAAGGCCTTGGAGGGTAGCATATTGGGTTTTCCCGTATGACTGGGCTAGAGGAATATATCCCAATGTTCGATCGGCGTTGGTATGGGATCCATCGGCTGTATTTACTTATCTCACGAGTAGTATCTTATTTGTCTATATAGCTCTGATACCAGATTTCGCTGTGTTAAGAGACAGAACAACGGGCGTACCCCATATTATATACTCCATTTTATCGTTGGGCTGGAGAGGAAGTGTTAGGCAGTGGAAATTACAGATTATAGCAGGCATATTACTATCGGCTATAATCTTGCCTATATTCGTTTCAGTTCATAGTATAGTTTCTTGGGACTTTGGTACTGCAATGTCAGTGGAAGCTTGGCATAGTACCGTGTTCGCTCCTTATTTTGTGATTGGAGCGGTCCACTCCGGTGTTTCAGCAGTTGTTACGGTCATGATAATACTGAGATGGATGTTTCATTGGGAAGACTATATCAGAAGAGAGCATATGGACTCATTGGCTAAGCTGCTGATAGTGGTTGCTACAGCGTGGCTCTTTTTCTTTGCTTTAGAATTTTTCTTCGGTCTCTATGCTTTGGAAGGACCGGAGGTCGCCTTAAGGGAATTACAGGTATTTGAAGCTCCTTGGAAATGGTACTTCTTAACTTTCCTAATAACTTCTTATTTGATACCGGTTCCTATGTGGTTGATCCCGAGTGTTAGACGAAACCTGTGGCTGATGGCGTTTACGACGATTTTGGTGAATGTAGGCATGTGGTTCGAAAGATTTATCATTATCGTTCCTGGTTTGATGAGGA
>CAZNWQ010000060.1:0-7138 GCA_964576965.1 uncultured Dehalococcoidia bacterium | reverse complement strand
GCGTGGTCTGCCCCAATAGCTACTATCAATTTAATCTCACTGTTATTTCTTTGATTCATAAATACAACCCAGAATATTTATACAGTAACTTACAATAAAATATTACCTTAATCATGTCACCAAATACTACAAAAAGTCCCGACAATTTTGAATGCAATTTATGGTTTAACTAAAATATTTCCTCCAAATAACGTTCCAAAGTTTCCTCTCCCACACCTCCTTCAAAACGCCTGACGATTTCTCCTTTTGGAGATATGAAAAGGGTAGTAGGCATGTAGAGTATTTGATAATCCAAGACAACGTCACCGTCTTCAGTGAAGCCAGCCGGGTAACTAACACCTAATTCAGAGAGGAGATTTCTGCCGTCTTCAGTGGAGCCCAACCCTATATATGGACCAACATCCACTCCGATAAAAATTAATTTATCCATATTACGTTTATAGAAGCGCTCGAATCCAGGCATCTCAGCCCGGCAGGTGGAACATAAACCAGCCCAAAAATTCAGAACGACAGGCTGACCCCTCAAATCGTTTAAGCTCACGGGGTCATTACCTAGGTGTTCCCGTCCCTGATATAACACTACGTCAAAATCTTTAGCCATCAAGGGTGATGGTTTTATTAAGTTAAACAAGGAGATCGTAGATAACACCAATATAACAAGTACGATTAAATTAACGGGTAATACTCGATTTTTCTTCATTAAGATTCCAAAGTTTAAATATAACTGACGATAAACCCTACTGCTATTTTAGATAAATAACCAAGCCGGCATGTGGAAAATCAACCTCCAAGACTGCCCTCATGTATTCATCTGCGGTTACTGAGTAGTCTATGAAGCCAGGGTCTTCCGGCGGCAATTTATGAGGACATTGCCTTCCTAATTCTTCCTGGGGACAAAGATGCATTCCATCAGCCTGTCTGTCCCAAAATCCAACCAGTTTAAGTGGGTTAAAAAGAACTTCTGCTACATTGCGAAGATCAGCAATAACTTCTGTAGCACGAAATCCATGTTCGGCTTGTATATTGATTTCAGCGTGATCCATTTTCATTCCTCTCTATGATACTACATTAGGATTTAAAATAACCCAGTCTATTGACTACCAAATACGACATTTATATGATTAGCCAGACTGAGTGTTCTAGCTAACATTAGGAGGAACTGAATATGATTCTCGACGATAAGCTAAGCAAAAAAGAGATTATTGTTCTGGATGGAGCAACCGGAAGTGAAATCGCAAGATTGGGTGGCGTGATGAATTCAGCAGCCTGGTGTGCAGTTGCAAACAAGACTCACCCCGAAGTGGTACGTCGAGTCCATGAAGAATATATTCGCGCCGGTGCAGATGTGATCACGACCAACACTTTTACGACCAACCGTCAAGTTTTGGCGGGCGCCGGACTCGCTGACGAAACAGTTAGCATCAATACAAAAGCAGTTGAATTAGCTCGGGAAGCGGTGAAAAATGTGGCACCGGATCGACCGATTGCAGTAGCTGGTTCAATGTCGAACATGGTTGCCTGGGTTCCCGGTACAGTAAGCCCAGATCCCAGATTTATTCCGACGCCAGAAGAGGAATTTGAAAACTATCGTGAACAAGCACAAACATTGGCAGCCGCTGGTGTGGATTTTATCTTAATGGAAATGATGAGGGATATAGATCGTTCCAGTCGTGCAATCACAGCGGCAGTCGAAACAGGTTTGCCAGTGTGGATAGGCACTAGCTGCTCACTACTATCCGACGGAAACGTCAGCGCATGGAACCAACATATGGAGGAACCAGCCAGTAGACTTTCTCCTGATCACGTTGAGCAAAAAAACAAATCCTATACCTCACTGGTAGAAGCTATGATGTCGTTCAATCCACAAGTCATGGGTGTCATGCATAGCACCATAGACGCGACAGATCCAGGAATCACAGCTCTATTCGAACAATGGAACGGGCCAGTTATGGTATACCCAGAAACTTCCTCCCAAGTGAGAAGGGGGGTTAGTAGTCCAATAGAACCGGCTGCTTTCGCTGCCCATTGTCACGATTGGGTTGAGAGAGGCATCCAGATCATAGGCGGTTGCTGCGGCACAACAATAGAACATATTCGTGCAATGGTAAATGAATTACCAGATGCCATGGGTACTCGTCGCTAATTATATTGTTAATACTTCGACCCAATACTACCTGCACGTTCAATTAACCCTGTCTATTGACTACTGGATACTACATTTATATTATTAGACCGACTGGTCGGTCTAATAATATAGTTATACGTTACAATTGGAGACAACATGACTACAGAAATAGAAGTGAAAATACCAGACATAATATTCAAGGACGATGCACTCACCCCGATATGGGAGAAAGTGAAACGTGAAGAACGAATAAGTTTCGAAGACGGTCTTGTTTGTCTTCAAACTGACGATATTGTCTCTCTTGGCCAAATGGCAGACTATGCTAAAAGGAGACTATGGGGTGACAAAGTTTATTTCGTATTCAATAGACAAATAAACCCCACTAATATATGCGTCCTCTCCTGCACATTTTGCGACTTTGCTAAGAAAAAAGGTGATGAAGACGCATATGAAATGGGAATGGAAGAAATCCTTGGCAAGCTGGACCCAGAAATGCATGAGGTCCACATTGTGGGAGGTCATCATCCTGACTGGCCTTTTGAAAGATATGAAGGTATCGTCCGGGGGATTCACGAAGCATATCCAAACATAAAAATAAAAGCATGGACCGCAGCTGAGATAGATTACTTCTCGAAGAGATTCAGAATGTCGGAGGAAGAAGTATTCTCCCGAATGAAAGACGCCGGTATGGTTTCTATGCCTGGTGGAGGAGCCGAAGTTTTCTCAAACCGAGTCAGAAAACAGTTATTCCCCGGCAAAAATAGTGCAGAAAGATGGCTGGAGATACACCGGATGGCTCATACCATGGGAATCAAATCCAACGCTACTCTTCTCTATGGACATATAGAAACCCTTGAGGAACGGCTGCAACATATGATTCTACTAAGAGAGTTACAGGATGAGGCTCCGGGATTCTTTGCCTTCATACCACTGGAGTATCAAGTCGGAACCACGAACCTGGTACCAAGACAAGCCTCAGCCCTTGAAGACTTAAGGACAATAGCTACATCGAGACTTATGCTCGACAATTTCCCTCATATTAAAGCCTACTGGGTCATGATTGGAGAAGAAACAGCTTCTATAGCATTGAATTTCGGAGCAAGTGACCTTGACGGAACTATAGGCGAAGAAAAAATAGCTCACGCAGCAAAGGCCGCTAGCCCCATTGGTCTTGCACGAGCCAGAATGCTAAGACTGATTGGAGATGCAGGAAAAATCCCCGTTGAAAGAGACGCACTTTACAACGAAATCCATGTCTACGACAGTTAACATCGGCCAAATACCATATTTGAATTGCGAGCCTTTTTTCAACGGATTAAATTTGGACGGGATAAACCTCTGCCCTATGATGCCTAGCGCTATGGGCCCCCTTGCAACAACTCGCGAACTTGATGCTGCACCATTTTCACTAATTCAAAGTTTTGGACTCACAGATGAATACGAAACGCTCGGAGATATGGGCATAAGTGTTAAGGGGACAGTAAGAAGCATACTGCTGTATTCCAAAATTCCATTAAAAAACCTGTCTGGTTCTACTATAGGAGTAACTCAAGAATCTGCTACATCGTCTCAGCTCCTAAGAGTCATACTTGAGACCAGATACAATGTCTATCCAGATAAATACGTCAGCCTATCAGATAAAACATCTTCGGCTTTTTTGCTCATAGGAGATCAAGCCCTTGGCACTCATGACAATGTCCCTGGCTTTGACTATCGATATGATTTATCTGAAGAATGGTTTGACTGGCATGGACTACCATTTGTTTTCGCCAGATGGATGGTGTTAAAATCTCTAGGCACAAACGAGAAAGATACACTATCCAATAGATTAATTGATAATTTAAACCGGAACATGGCTGGTGACTTAAGTGATATTATAAGGAAAAGAGAATCCATGAACATGGAGCCTGGGGGTATAGAGAATTATCTCAGAGCCTTCAGATATATATTCTCCGAGGAAGACCAAAAAGCAATAGAAGTTTTCGAGCAGGCTTGGAAGAGTCTGCGCAATCTGGAGGAAACAGTATGACTACAACTAAACCGAACCTTAAAGACATCTCATCAAAAGTGGTGGCTGGAGAAAGAATATCTAAAGAAGAGGGTCTGTTCCTATTGAAAGACGCTCCCCTGCTGGAACTAGGCAACCTAGCCCAACAGGTCAGGTTTCGACATAACCCTGAGAGGCACGTCACATTCGTAATAGATACCAACTTAAATTATACGAATGTTTGTGACGCGTACTGCACTTTCTGTGCATTTTACCGCACAGAAAAAGATTCAGATGCATATACCTATAACGTAGAACAGGTTATGGAAATGGTTGGACAGGCTGCTTCCAAGGGGGTAACAACCGTCTTGATGCAAGGCGGACTAAACTCCAAATTGCCACTTGAATACTACAAATCTTTGGTCAGTGAAACAAAGAAAAGATATCCGAATGTCCTGCCACATTATTTTTCAGCTCCTGAGATACAAAAAATATCTCAAGTTGCCGAAATGCCAGTTAGAGAAGTTCTCAGACATTTGAAGGAATCTGGACAAGAAACACTACCCGGAGGAGGATCGGAAATCCTAGCTGACAGTGTAAAGAGAAAGTTAAGTCGATTATGGCCGAAAGGACGAGTAAGTGAATGGGAAGAGGTTCATAGAGAGGCCCATAGTTTGGGTTACCGGACAACTGCCACAATGATGTACGGCCACTTAGAAGAACCTGAGGATGTAATTGAACACTTAGAGAGGACTCGGGATCTGCAAGACTTGGCCCTCTCCGAAGGAAACGAAGGATTCACAGCCTTCATACCTTGGAGCTATAAAAGAGGAGATACCCCTCTGGCTAAAAGGGTAAAGCAAGAATCCGGACCCACTCCATATTTGAGAATGATAGCACTTGCCCGAATCTACTTGGACAACATCAAACATATACAAGCTTCCTGGTTCTCAGAAGGCAAAAAAACAGGAGAAGTGGCGCTCAATTTTGGAGGAGATGACTTCGGAGGCACTTTGTTTGACGAAAACGTTATGCAAGAAGCTGGCTTTTACAACAGAACCTCTATAGACGAGATAAAAGATATAATCAGGGATGCTGGATTCAAACCAGTTCAACGCACTACTAAATATGAAATTCTGCAGGTTTTTGAGTAGAAGGTCGTAGAATAATTAGGAGAAATCTATGGGTAAATTAGACGGCAAAACAGCAATAGTAACCGGTGCCAGTAGAGGCATAGGAGAAGAAATCGCTAAGGTTTTTGCTAGGGAAGGTGCCAAAGTTATATGCGTGGCTAGGACTCTTAAAGAAGGAGACCATCAATTAGCTGGATCCCTGGAAACTACCGTAGCAGCAATCCGATCGGACGGTGGAGAGGCCTCAGCAATTGCTTCCAATATATCAGAGGCTGAACAGTGCCAAAGTCTCGTTAACGAAGCAAGAGCAATCTATGGACCCATTGATGTACTGGTCAATAACGCTGCTCTAATGTATCCGTTGCCAACCAAAGATTACCCGATTAATAGATGGATGCGAAGTTGGGCAGTTAACGTTCATGCCCCTTTCATGCTAAGCCAATTAGTACTAGAAGACATGATCGCAAAGAAAAGTGGAAGTATAGTTAATATATCTTCAGGTGCAGCTATCGGTCCAGGTAGAGGCCCATATCCGGGAGCCACTGGTGGCAGTTCAGCTTATGGCATGCAAAAGGCAGCACTGGAACGTTTTACACAAGGACTTGCTCAGGAAATGTACCAGCACGGGATTTCAGTCACCGCTTTCTCTCCGTCTCAATTCGTTCCAACCGCGGGGTCTATGTTTGCCCAACAGAGAAAAGAAGTTGACCCCAACACCACTGAAACAACCGCAATAATGGCAAATGCAGCCCTTCTGCTAGCTACTGAACCATTAGATAAAGTAACCGGACGGGTTACTTACAGCCAACAAATACTCAAGGAATTTGGATGGCTCACTGATGCAAAAGGTACCGGAGTAGATCCCGAAAGAGCCGGGAGCGGTTACAGCCAGATTTAAATCTAGACTATCTGCTTTTGAAATCTTTGTGTATACAAATCAGATAAATATCGTTCCATATTATTTAGTGCGAGGAATATAGCTCATGGCCAACATTAAAAAAGCTACAAACTTACTGGACCTATTAGATATAGGAACTGCAGACCAAGTCGCTATTCGAGAACCAGGTGGCCGGGAATTTACTTATGACACCCTAAGGTCTCAAGTAAACTCAATTGGCAAGCAACTTAGGTCAATGGGAGTTAAAAGAACCGATAGAGTAGCCATCGTCATCCCTAACTCAGCAGAAACTATAATCACTTTTCTGGGTGTGGCGGCAGCTGCCACGGCAGCACCTTTGAATCCTGCATATAAACCAGACGAGTTCAAATTCTACCTTGAAGATACCGATGCGGTAGCAATAATAACAATGGCCGGTGAATCGTCTAATGTACATGACGTCGCATCTGATAAAACAATCCACATAGAACTCGAAGTAAAACCAGATAATACGGTCATTCTCTCAAACGATAAATCCAATGGCAGTTCATCAGATAGTTACGATCCGGGTTCTGAAGACGTAGCTCTGGTTCTACATACCAGTGGTACAACGAGCAGACCCAAAATGGTACCTCTAACACATGCAAATCTCGCAAGATCAGTGGATAACATAATTAATACATATAACCTGGTTTCAGAAGATATAGCACTCTGTGTTATGCCTTTATTCCATGTACATGGACTGATAGCCTCTACCCTCTCAACGTTTGCATCAGGAGGAACTGTCTCGGTTCCACCGAAATTCAATGTTCTGAACTTTCTGCGCATAACTGAACAGGAGAAATTCACTTGGTATACCGCCGTTCCTTCTATCCACCAGACTCTCCTTGCACGAGCTAAAGGGCGAGAAAATGCGTATAGACTACCAGACCTCAAGTTCATAAGATCATGTAGTTCTTCTCTGGCGCCAGCTACCATGCTGGGACTCGAAGAACTTTTCGAGGTTCCTGTTCTTG
>CAZNWQ010000059.1:0-7258 GCA_964576965.1 uncultured Dehalococcoidia bacterium | reverse complement strand
AGAATCATATCAATGTTGTGCCCAATCTGTTTTTCAACAATAGAAGCATCAGTTGGGTCCACTCCTCGTGAAATATTGGCACTTGTACCTGCCAGAGGTATTCCTGTAGCTTTTATCAATTCCAATGCTAACTGATGATTAGGCATCCTAACAGCGACCGTATGATTGCCCGATGTAAGGATATCCGATATCGATTTGTGTTTTTTTAGCACTAATGTTAATGGACCAGGCCAAAATGCCTCTATCAAGTTTCGTATATCTTTGTTCACATCAATCGCGACCTTATCCAAGTCACGTGGATCAGCTAGCAGTATGGGCAAAGCCATGGTTTTGGGTCTTCCTTTAGCAACAAACACTTTTTCTATGGCGTTTTCATCAAAAACGTTTGCACCTAAAGCATATAGAGTGTCTGTTGGAAAGGCTACTAACCCCCCATTTCTTAATATACACGAGGCTTTCTCCAGTTCCGTTATCATACCGCTGTTGTCTTGATTATCAATGGTCATTTTCTTGACTGAGTATAGCACAGATGCTAATGTGTGGGCATAAATTCATTGGAGTACAATGATACAATTTTCACTATCGACTGAAGACTTTTACAGGTTAGATTCAGTCGAATCCATTTTAAAGGCGACAGAATGACCGAAGCAAGAAATGAACTCTCCAAGAGTGGTGAATCAATCCTAATAATCGACTTTGGTTCCCAATATAGCCAATTGATAGCCCGAAGAGTTAGAGAGGCCAAAGTCTATTGTGAAATTGTACCCCATGATGTCTCTCGAGAAACAATAGCATACCTAGCTCCTAAGGGAGTAATACTTTCTGGAGGTCCAGCGAGCGTATACCAAGAAGATGCTCCAATGTGTCCCAGCTGGATTTATGAAATGGATGTGCCAATATTAGGTATCTGCTACGGACTACAGGTGCTAGCCCATCAACTTGGAGGATCTGTAGTTCCCAGCGACCGAAAGGAATACGGACACGCCTTACTGCATCAAACAGAGGATTCTCATCCTCTATTTAAAGGATTGCCAAGTTCAATTGACGTTTGGATGAGCCACGGCGATCAGGTGAAACAGATACCTGCCGGTTTTCATCCCATAGCCTACACGGAGAATTCTCCGGTAGCAGTAATAGGTGACAATAAAGGGAAAATAGGATTACAGTTTCATCCCGAAGTTATTCATACTCCAAGTGGAAAAACCATAATAGAAAACTTTCTGTACTCTATCTGTCATTTAAGTGGCACTTGGACACCTAAAAGTTTTATAGAGGATAGTATCGCTCGTATTAAATCCCAAGTAGGAGAAAGTAAAGTAATATGCGGTATATCTGGCGGGGTAGATTCCTCTGTAACTGCCGCATTAATCAATCAGGCAATTGGCGATCAATTAACCTGTATATTTGTTAATAACGGACTGCTTCGTCGGGGAGAGCCAGAAGAAGTAGTAGACATTTTGAAGTCAAATATGGGAATAAATCTCATCTATTCAGATGCAACAGATCAATTCATAAATAAACTTTCTGGGATAACTGACCCGGAGCAGAAAAGAAAGATTATAGGCAATGAGTTCATCGAAGTCTTCGAAAAAGAATCAATCCAACTAGGGACAGTCGAATTTCTGGCACAGGGAACTCTATACCCAGATGTAATCGAAAGCAAATCGGATGTCAGTAAAGAATCTGTAACAATAAAAACCCACCACAATGTGGGAGGCCTTCCAGAAGACATGAAATTCTCATTGGTAGAACCTTTGAGATATTTGTTTAAAGATGAAGTCAGAGATGTAGGATTGGAGCTTGGGTTACCAGAAAATATGGTACATAGACAACCGTTTCCCGGGCCAGGATTAGCTATACGTATAATGGGAGAAGTTACTCACGAAAAATTAGACATTTTGAAATCCTGTGACAATATTGTTATGGAAGAAATATACTCTCATAACCTCTACAGAGATTTGTGGCAAAGTTTTGCTGTTTTAACAGACACAAAAACTGTCGGAGTAATGGGCGACTTCAGAACGTATGGACATATGGTAGCAATAAGAGCAGTAACCAGCGAAGACGCCATGACAGCAGACTGGGCCCGTATTCCGTACGATATCCTAGCAAAGATTTCAAGTCGGATAGTAAACGAAGTTGAATCAGTAAATAGGGTGGTTTACGACATCACCAGCAAACCTCCAGGCACAATAGAATGGGAGTGATAAATCGTAATGCAAGTAACTGAATATATGGAAGCACACGGACACGAACAACTTTGTGTATTCACTGACACAAATGTAGGGCTAAAAGCATTTATAGCAATTCATGATACTACGTTGGGACCTGCTTTAGGTGGTGTCAGATTCTGGCCTCACAAAACCGAAGATGATGCTTTGATGGATGTACTCAGGCTTTCGAAGGGCATGACCTACAAATCTGCCGCTGCCGGTTTAGATTTTGGCGGTGGAAAAGCACTAATTGTCTGTTCGAATGACGAAAAAACAGAAGCGATGTTGAGATCATTTGGTAAATGTGTAGAATCACTTGGCGGCAGGTATATAACTACTGAAGACGTAGGTGCAACAACCGATGACATAGAAATCATATCCAAAGAAACTTCACATATTGCAGGATTGCCTATATCGCTGGGAGGAAGCGGAGATCCGTCGGAAATGACTGCTTACGGCATATACCAAGGAATGAAAGCATGTGCATCTGAAGTATGGGGCCAGCCATCAATAAGAAACCGTAAGGTTGCTATACAAGGATTCGGAAAAGTTGCCTATTACTTGTCCAAACACTTAATACAGGACGATATTGAAGTTATTGTCGCGGATATAAATATTGATGCCCAGACAAGAGCAAAAAATCTGGGTATAGAGGTGCTAAACGATGCAAACGATATTTATAACATCGAATGTGACATATTTGCGCCTTGCGCTTTAGGTGGAATAATAAATGACAAAACTGTTCCGATGCTTAAGTGTAAGGTAGTAGCAGGAAGCGCCAATAACCAGTTGTTAGAAGACAAACATGCGTCCATGCTCCAAAACAGAGGCATATTATATGCTCCTGATTACCTGATCAACGCTGGAGGAGTTATAAACATATCAGTTGAGATAGGTCAAGAATACAGTCAAGAGATAGCTGCGGATCGCGTTGCCGGAATATACGAACAAATCAGCCTGGTGATAGAAACGTCTAAACAAAATAGTATCACTACTGCAGCGGCTGCTGATTTAATAGCTGAAGAAAGAATAGATGCAGTCAAACACACCAAGAATATCTAGTCTAAATCTCTTGCAGATTATTCACTAACCAATCTGTCCCTGATATCTTTTAATATGTCGACGTTTTCTTTGTCAGGCCCGTCACCGTTCATTCCAGGTACTTCCAAAAAAAATGGTATGTCCTTAAAAACAGGATTAGCCATTATTATCTGGAATCCTTCTAGTCCTATATAACCCTGACCTATGTTCTCGTGCCTGTCCACAGATGAACCAAGAGGTGTTTTGCTATCGTTAGCATGAACCGCCACTAAATTATCCAATCCGATGTGCTTATCAAACTCATCCAACATTTGTTCTAGCCCCGATTTTTCGTTTATAGCGTATCCAGCAGCAAAAACATGCTGGGTATCAAGACAAACCTTTAGGTTTGGACTTTCCAAGGCCCTGAGTATTCTCCCTATTTCATAAAAACTAGAACACAGATGATCACCCATTCCTGCACTATTCTCTAAAATAAGGTGTCTGTTATTAGGAGATTGACTGAGAATCCGTTCAAGTGTGTTAACCGCCTGATCAAAAACTGCATCAAATCCACGACCCTTATGACTACCCGCGTGAAATACAACTCCTAAAGCATCTAGCTGTTCTGACACTGTCATATAGTTTATTAAAGATTGAACACCTTTTTCCAGGTTTTCTTGATTATCCGTTCCTAGACTAACCAGATAAATTCCGTGAAAAACCACAGGGTTTATGGAACTTTTAACAGATTTTTCTCTAAATAAAGTGATAGTTGCCGCGTCCAAGGGTTTGAATGTCCAACCTCTTGGGGAAGATACGAATATCTGTACTGCCTCCGCCTCTATTAGGGATGCTCTATCTATGGCTTTGTCCACTCCTCCGGCAGTAGAAACGTGGGCTCCGATTTTCAAAATCAGACTCCTGTATTTATTAGTTACCCCTAAAAGAGAAAGGCCTGCGTATAATTCTACCCAAATCTCCGTTTTCCCAAACTAACAAAATCTGGCTGGCTATCCAAATAGAACTGTAGGTACCTACTATTATACCGATCAGTAAAACTACAAGGAAATCAAGTATTGTGGGTCCCCCAAAAATCATCAGAGCTAATATTGTAAAGAGTAGAGTCAAACTGGTATTTAAAGATCTACCTATAGTATCCTGAATGCTAATATTGATCGTAGCACCTAAATTAGGTCCTATACCTCTGATAAGATTCTCTCTTACTCTATCAAACACAACTATAGTATCGTGGACACTATAACCAATGATTGTAAGAATACCCGCTATAAACATTGCGTTAACTTCAAGGTCAAAATATCTCCCGCATAAAGAGAATATTCCCATTACCACCAATACATCGTGTATCAGGGCCACTATAGCTGAAACACCATATCGGAAAGGAGAAGGCACTCTCCTGAATGCCCAAGTCATGTAAAGCAATATAGCCAGAGCCGCTATGACCACGATAAAGAAGGCATTACGTACAGTCTCTGTGGCTATACTAGGAGAAACAGAAAAGAAATCTGGAATTTCTATATCAGTATTAAAAGCTGTCTCCAGGGCTGTTACAATGGACTCTCTTTCCGACGGCTGACTTCCCACAGCTTCTTTCAAAGTCCTTGTTCTTATGAAGTAACTTCCCGCACCCGCATTCTGTATGACGGCATCTGCGTGACCAAGTTCAGCTAATTGTGATCTCAGTGCCTCCTGAGACGGACTATCTGAAAAATCTAAAGTTATAGAGGATCCACCAGTAAACTCTAACCCTGCTTTCAAGCCATTTGGAGCAATCAATGACACCAAACTAGCTATCATTATTATTAGTGACAGCAGAAAAAACCAATTGCGCCTGCTAACAAAATCCACTTTATACCTCGATACCTCTCCCCCAACATATTTTGGGATTATTTTTTATGAGTCGCTTTTCACTGGTGCGTATAAAACACTAAACCTACTAAGTGGTGACATACCTGCTATTCTAAGTAGGGTGCGTGTCACAGTGAGAGCAGAGAACATACTCGCTGCCACTCCTATAAATAAAGTTACAGCGAATCCAGTGACCACTCCAGTCCCTAATCTAGTTCCAAACCAAAAAAGAATAGCACAGGTTATGAATGTAGAAACATTACTATCCCTAATTGCCGGCCAAGCTCGGTTGAACCCAGTTTCTATAGAGGCAATTAAAGTACGACCAGCCCGAAGTTCCTCTTTCATACGTTCAAAAATCAGGATATTCGCATCTACGGCCATTCCTATAGACAAAATAAACGCAGCCAAACCACCAAGAGTCAACGTTATAGGCCACAACTTAAGTATAGCTAGGACGATAATTGAATATATAATCAAAGCCAAACAGGCTAAAACACCCGGTAATCTGTAATATATGGCCATAAACAACAATACCAGACTGAGACCTATAAGTCCTGCCACAACACTTTTAGCTAAAGAATCTTCACCAAGGGTAGCATCCACATCCAATTCCTGTATAAGACTAAGTGGGACTTGAAGTCGACCGGATTCCAATTGGATTGCTATAGTTCTTACTCTCGCCATAGTAAAATCTGGACCTTGAATATAGGCTCGACCACCAGTTATTGCTTGCATTGCAACAGGAGCTATTAATAACTCATCGTCTAGGTAAAATGCTGTCCTGTTGTTGGTACCTGCAATACGCTGTGTGTGTTCACCAAAAATTTTTGCACCCTCATCATTGAATTCTAAATTGACCACAGGAACACCCATGCTAGGATGCATTGATGCATATGCCCTAAGAAGATCGTCTCCGGTTAAATTCAAGGGGTTATCAACGTGATATTCGGGATCATGACAGCTTTGAGTGATATCTGAAAGTTCGTTTAGACAGGTCCTTTCCTTCAACTCCAACTGTGCCGTTTGTCCTATTAATCTCTTGGCCTCTTCAACTCCACCCGTGATAGTGATTGTCATATTTTCGGTAGAAAAAGACACAAAAGAATTAAACTGTTTCGCGAGTTCCTCCTCCAAGTAATCTCTCTGCTCAGGCATTAATTGTTTGACAATGATATCGTATTGAAGATTATTGTAAGTGTTAATAGTACTGTCCAGCCATCCTGCCACTAGTTCTTGTACAAGCCCAGCTTCTACTTCTTCAGAAAATGCTACACGTATCTTGGTATCGGTAAATTGTTTCATCAAAGCATCTTCAATAATCTGTTTTTCTCCTACACGGGTCACATTCCCATCCGCATCTCTACGTTCAGAAATAAGGGATGGCAATTCGACGATAAAGGATCCATCTTCCTGCTCATTTATCTCGGATTCCGCCCGATTCACCGATGCAAGAACATTTGTTATCTCTTCTCCTGTAACATCAACTGGGAATTTGAGGATTGCTTTGGTGACCCCGACTCCTGGTAACTGAATAAGAATCCTATCTCCACCCATTTTTTGGATTATTGGCTCAGCAACACCAAATGAGTTTACTCTTCTTTCTATAGTTCGCATCACACCGTCCATTTGATCTTCGCTGACTTCTTCCCCTTCTGTTGGCAAAGCCTCATACACCAGATGGCTGCCTCCCTCTAAATCCAAGCCAAGCTGAAGGCCCAACAAAGTATCATCACCTCTGCTAATGTTGACACTGCCCAGCGAGACATCAAACTCCTGATATGCCAATACTACAGAGCAGAAAGAAACTATTACAGCAATTAAGAATGCACGCTTTAACGGAAATCTACGCATGTATCGTCCTTAGAGTCAAAATCTACCATATTTTACGTTACCTCTCAGAAAAGACAAGGGGTATAGTACAGTAATTAGTAACAATTTAAAACCAAAAAGAGGCAACCTTATAAAAAGGCTCACCTCTTGATGGGTTGATCTATAAGCAATTAAAAGTAATTGCTTTTAATATGTACCAGTCCTGCCATTACCATTTGATGCTCGTCTTAGGAATGGCGGAATGTCTAATTCAGCTTCCTTTGTTATAGAGTCCATAAGTTCCTCTATGTTGGTCATTTGAGTAATCTGCTCGGGTGTAGCAG
>CAZNWQ010000058.1:0-7391 GCA_964576965.1 uncultured Dehalococcoidia bacterium | reverse complement strand
CCATATTTATGGCCTGAACTAATTTCAATAATCGTAACTTCTCTACTCTGTCAGCTATACTTCCAGAGCTAATACCAATCAAAAACATTGGCAACATGCGACAAGCACCAACAAGGGCAACTTTGGAGGGCGAGCTTGTAATTTCCAAGACAATCCAGGATAGCGTTACAAGTTCGGCATTTCGGGAAATATATAATAACCAATTAGACACCCAAAGCTTAGCAAATGGGCCAGATTTTAAAGCAGTAAATGTTTGTATTTTGCCGATCAATATTATTCAGTAAAAGGAATTCATCATTAACGTATCAGTTCAATAACTCGAGTCAGTTTATCACCTATGAAACTAAAATCCAAAACGAGATTGAAAGCATAAGAGTCTAATGATAAAATGTCCCGGCTGAGTTTAATTACCTAGGCAAGATAACTCCTAGCGCATACATCTACTGTTGATTGATAAATCCATTGATAGTGATTTAATCAAACTCTGGCATAAGGAAAGCCGAGGTGGTGGAATTGGTAGACACGCGGTCTTGAGGGGGCCGTGGGTGCAAACCTGTAAGGGTTCGAGTCCCTTCCTCGGCACCAAAAGTGGTATAATGGGATTGTAAGGCGACGTGGCCAAGTGGTTAAGGCGGAGCTCTGCAAAAGCTCTATTCGGCGGTTCGAATCCGCCCGTCGCCTCCAAATCTAATCTAACTGCCACTAACATTCCATCTAAATCCTAAATGCTTCGACTGGCCCAGGTGGCGAAAGGGCAGACGCGACGGACTTAAAATCCGTTTCCCGACAAGGGAGTGGGGGTTCGAATCCCTTCCTGGGCACCATAAAATGAATAATTAACTACCACCTAGGATACGCACAGGATTTCCCGCTAACCAACAGAGTATATCTTCCAAAGTTTCGGCGTAGAAAATTCTATAAACTTCTTCTGTTACATACCCCAGATGTGGTGTAAGTACAGTATTATCCAGCTTCAGGATTTCATCAGCTTCGCTAACGGGTTCAGAGTCAAAAACATCTAAACCTGCCCCTCTGATGGATTTGTTCTTCAAAGCGTTCAACAATGCTTTATTGTCGACTATTGGACCTCTAGATGTGTTAATCAAATAAGCCGACTCTTTCATCAAATCAAGTTCATGTTCCCCTACTATACCTTTTGTCCTATCGCTCAATTGCAAATGAATTGTAAGAACATCAGAATCAGTGAACAATTGTTCTTTAGTAACAAGTTTAACTTTATGTTTGGATGCAACGTCATCGGTCAAATTCTGACTCCATGCTATTACTGACATCCCAAAGGATAATCCAATAGTTGCCACCTTCCCTCCTAAACGCCCTAACCCTAAAACCCCTAAAGTTCTCCCTTCCAAATCAATACCTAACGAAGTCTGCCATTTTCCAGATCTAATATTCATATCTTCTAAAGGTATGTTACGAGCCAGGGAAAGTATCAACCCCCAAGTAAGTTCAGCAGTTGAGTAACTAGATCCACTCGTGCCACAAACTGTTACTCCATATTCACGGGCTGCTGCTATATCAATAGAAGCGTTACGCATTCCTGTTGTAATTAATAGTTTAAGATTCGGAAGGCTTTCAATGGTTTGTCTGTCAAAAACGGTCCTTTCCCTCATAGCCGCGATGACTTCAAATTGTTCTAGATCATTTGATAAATTTGAGGGATCTATCCATTGATTGAAAAAAGTCAGATCACAATCTGATGGAAGTTTGCTCCAATCTACAATATGTTCAGCAATTTTTTGATAATCATCCAATACAGCTATTTTTGTCATGTCATCCACTCCTAACTAATCTTTTTGCGTCAATTTAAATACCCTATAATGCTAACATGGATTCTTTACTGACAATTTATGAGTTGACCGTATTGCTAACCTTATTGTCCATACCCAATCTAGATGCAACATACGCACAATTACTGTCAAAGATCCAATCTTTAGCTGTAAACATAGGACAAACAAACAGACACAATCTCAAACAGGCTTTGAATGCTTTAGAGTCAAAATAATGTTAGAAACAAATTTAATTATATTCTTGATGGTTGTAACGTTTTTGGGATCTACAGTGAAAACAACTACAGGATTCGGTTTTGCCTTAATATCTGTACCATTATTACTGCCGTTCATGGATCTTCCAGATATTGTACCTATAATTCTGCCATTGGTTTTAATTAACGACTACGCAATCACAATTACCAACAAAAACACATTGAAGCCAAAAACCATAGCCTTAATGGCGACTAGTGCAATAGCTAGCATACCCATAGGCATAGTCACACTATATGTAATCTCCACATATGTCCTTAAATTAATAATATCAACGTTGATACTCATCACGGCATTTTTTTTAATGTCAGGCAGAACGATTACTATTAAAAGAGAGAAAATAGCAACAATAGTAGCCGGCTCTTTAAGCGGGATTTTAGCAAGTTCCTCAGGCCTATCCGGTCCACCAGTAACATTGTTGTTGATAAACCAAAAATGGAACAAGGTGGATTTCAGAAGTAACTTAGCACTCTATCTGTCCATCATCGACTCTGCAACAGTTTTCTTTTTCCTGCTAACTGGATTAGTCAATGCAGAGTCTTTATATGTCGATGTACTGCTCATACCCTCGGTTATAGGTGGTTACCTATTTGGACGGATCCTAGTGAAACACATCAATCAATACATATTTACTAAGATTACCATCACAATAATTATAGGAGGAGCTACGTTTACCATAATAAATACATTAATGGCACATATATGATACTAATTTTGCTATAATTGATGAACCAGAATATTAAGATAGAAAATGGGAAATTGGCATGACTGGATTTCACTCTAAGTTAAATAAAGCTACAAACAAAAATAATTCTCTGTTGTGCATAGGGCTAGATCCAGACCCAAACCTTTTACCAATAAAAGACATAGCATTATTTAACAGGGAAATAATTGACGCCACAAAAGATCTTGTGTGCTGCTACAAACCTAACTTAGCATTCTACGAATCCCTAGGAATGGATGGATTGCTGGCACTAGAACAAACAATAGCACATATTCCAAGTGACATACCGATTATAGGAGACGCAAAACGCGGTGATATCGGATCAACTGCACAGGCATATGCAAAAGCACTATTTGATATATGGCAATTTGACGCAGTTACAGTTAATCCATATTTAGGCAAAGATTCATTAGACCCTTTTATTGCCTACAAAGAAAAAGGAGTCTTTGTGTTATGTCACACCTCAAACCCGGGGGCATCAGATTTTCAGGAATTAACTATACAAGTTGATGAGAACGCACATAAATTATTCGAACACATAGCAGAAAAAGCCGAAACTTGGAATGTTTATGGCAACATTAGCTTAGTAGTAGGAGCGACTTATCCGGAACAGTTAAAACTCGTGAGAGATATCTGCCCTGACATGACCATATTAGCACCTGGAATCGGAGCACAGGGAGGAGATCTGAGCGGCACAATTCATTATGGAGTAAACAGTGATGGCGCAGGGCTCATCATAAATTCTTCTAGAGGTATAATCTACGCGTCTAAAGACAAAAATGATTTCGCCAAAATGGCGAGACAAGCGGCAGATCAACTGAGGTCTGATATAAATATATACAGATGAAGTAACGCAAGTGAACAACAAAATAGCCATTGGTAATGTAATATCTCTCAAAAAAAAACACCCATGCGGTGGTTATGCATGGACTATTTATAGACTTGGTGCAGATGTAGGGATCAAGTGCCTAAAGTGCAGCCATCAATTACTTATAAATCGTTTGAAACTCATTAAGAGCATACGCTCTTAAAAGAAAAGAATCCCTTCCTATTTATATAACCATTGTAGGTAATATGGATCATTAACATAAATTGAGATGCGATGAGATTAACTGACCTGATTTTGTCTCTACTTGTCTCTCGTGTCAAACCAATCTATAATTATTCGCAGCTTGGAAACGAGTTAACCTTGCTACAAGGAGACTATTGCCTAAAATATCAACGATATCCATAGATGGACCCGTAGCAGCCGGAAAATCCGCAGTTGGAACTTTATTAGCCTCTAGGCTAGGTTATAGATTCATTGATACGGGTATGATGTATAGATCAGTTACTTGGGCGGTAATCAACAAACAAGTTGATCTGGAAGATGAAGAAGCTGTAACAAACATAGCGAATCAAACAATCATAGAAGTAGGTACAGGCGAAAACCCAGAGATTAAAGTTGACGGAGAAAACGTCGCTGGACAACTGAGGACTAGATCTGTAGAACAAGGCGTATCTCGAATATCACGATTCCTAGGTGTAAGGAAGGCCATGGTTAGTCGTCAAAGATTATTGGGCACTAACGGCAATATAATTATGGCAGGTCGGGATATAGGTACAGTAGTATTGCCAGACGCAGATCTCAAAATATTTCTTACCGCTTCTGCTGAAGAAAGAGCTAGAAGAAGACACCAAGAAATACTTGCTTCTGGCCAAAGCATAACATTTGATCAAGTCCTACAGGATTTAAGGCAAAGGGACAAATTAGACACAGAAAGAACAAATTCACCACTAAAACCTGCAGAGCATTCTACTATCCTTAACACAGACAATATAGAACTAACCGATGTAGTAGATCAGATAATAAGCCTAATGGAGAATCTGGCATGAATCTGGTTTACGCAACCTCAATATTTATGCTAAGACGCAGTCTGAAGCTATTCTCCAATTGGACCGTGGAAGGTATAGAAAACGTTCCAAAACAAGGGTCCATTCTTGTCGTTGGCAATCACCTTAGCAATATGGATCCGGGGTTATTATCCGCATCTTTTCCCAGACAAATACAATTTATGGCAAAGCATACCCTTTTCACTAATCCAATAGCCAGAAGGTTCTTCCTGGCGTATGGTGCATTCCCTATATCTGAGAATGGTAAAGAGTTTTCTTCAATTCAAAAGAGCCTCGACATACTTGGTACAGGTGGGGTTGTTGGCATGTTCCCAGAAGGTGGAAGAAACCCTTCGGGGCTTGGTAAAGCTATGCTCGGAGCAGGCATGATAGCCATCAGATCAGGAGTACCTATACTGCCGGTAGCTATCACTGGCACAGAAAATCTGGGCCACTGGATAAGGGTATGTTATCCAACAGGATCATTAAATGTTAAAATCGGCAAACCATTCAACGTCACTACTTCTAAAACCAAAAAGTTACGAGACAATCTAGAATATGTGGCAGATACAATTATGGGAAATATAGCAGCATTGTTACCAGAAGAATACAGGGGTGTCTATAGTGAAAACTGGAAAGGCACCCGGAGTTACACCTCTCCCCCAAAATTCGGAACTTAAACTGGAGTAATATAATTGTGCGGCATAATCGGTTATACAGGTAATAAAGAAGCTACACCAATTCTCTTAAAAGGACTGAGTCAACTTGAATACAGAGGTTATGATAGTTCGGGAATAGCTGTATCCGATGGTGAAGCTGGTGTCTCTGTAAGAAAAGCTTCCGGTAAACTAGAAAGTCTAGTCAGTAATATTAGTCATGACTACCCATCTGGCAACCTTGGCATCGGTCACACAAGATGGGCTACACACGGAAAGAATACCGAGAATAATGCCCACCCTCACGGGGACTGCGCAGGAAACATCTTGGTAGTCCACAATGGTATCGTGGAAAATCATTCAGCCCTTAAAGATGAACTTAACAAAAATGGGCACACTTTTGTATCAGAAACCGACAGTGAAGTAATACCACACCTAATAGAGGCCATCTTGAAGTCAGGTTACACCTTAGAAGAAGCCACTCTTATGGCAGCCAGACAATTAGAGGGATCACAAGCCATAGTGGTTATGAGTAAATCTGAACCTGAGAAACTCCTTGCCTTTAGAATAGGCAACGCTGGAGGGATTACGATAGGTTACGGAGAAGATGAAGTAGTTATTGCTAGTGACATAACCGCAATAATCCCTCACACAAAAAAAGTTAACTTCTTGTCGGATGGTGAAATGGTTTCCACAACTCCATCAAATACTAAATTTTTCACCCTAAACGGAGAAGAGTTTAATAAAACCCCACAGACCATGTCTTATGACCCGGTGTCGATCGCAAGAGGTGGGTTTAAACATTTTATGCTTAAAGAAATTCATGAGCAACCTGAATCCATAATTTCCACATTACGGGGACGGGTAATCTTCGGATCTTCCGATATTCTTCTTGAAGAAATACCCTTAGATAAGAAAACTCTAAGGGATATCAATAGGGTTGTATTAGTGGCTATGGGTACTAGTTTCCATGCAGCTTTGGTAGGTCAGCATATGATAGAACAATTATCCGGTATTCCGGCTACAGCAGAAAACGCGTCGGAATTCAGGCATCGCAATCCAATAATAGATGAAAAAACACTGGTAATTTCAATTAGTCAATCTGGGGAGACAACCGATACATTATTGGCTATGGAAACAGCCTTAAACAATAAAGCTACAGTACTGACCATATCCAACGTGGAAGAGAGTCAAGCCAGTCGTCTAGCGCAGGGTAATATATATCTCAGGTCTGGACCAGAGATAGGAGTAGCTTCTACTAAAACTTTTACTTGCTCGATGGAAGCATTATATATTCTTTCAGCATATCTAGGACACCAAAATGGATTTCTTTCAGAAGAAACGTTACGTGAGAAACTGATGGATCTAGAAAAGCTTCCAGATAAACTTGGAAAGATAACCTCCGACTCGGAATCCTATATAAAATTAGCCGAACTCTATCACGATAGATCAAATTTCTTGTACCTTGGGAGAGGCATAAACTACCCAATAGCGTTGGAAGGGGCACTTAAACTAAAGGAAATATCATATATTCACGCCGAAGGCTTCCCAGCTGGAGAAATAAAACATGGTCCCATAGCACTAATTGACGAAAATATACCTGTAGTCGCCATAGTCACATCTGGAAAAATGAGAGAGAAAATGGTGAACAACATACATGAAGTAAAAACACGTGGCGGGAAAATAATAGCAATAGCTACTGAAGGTGACAAAGAGATAGAAACATTGGCAGATCATACCATATACATACCTGACGCCACTGAAATTCTTACTCCGTTACTTACAACCATACCACTGCAATTATTGGCTTACCATATAGCAGTGAAAAGAGGATGTGACGTGGATCAACCTCGTAACTTGGCCAAGACCGTGACCGTAGAGTAATCTTATATGTAAAACAAGTGGAATAGATTACTCACTTCAAGACGGATCAATAACGATTCAGATAATACTGGTATAATCATAATATGCAAGAGAAATTCGATTCACTAATAAAGTTCAGGGATGATCACCTCTCTCCACACGCTATCAAATCAAGAGATGCTTCTGAGCGATCGAAACCTGAAGATAGATCCAGAG
>CAZNWQ010000057.1:0-7676 GCA_964576965.1 uncultured Dehalococcoidia bacterium | reverse complement strand
AAAGTTTTCAAACCCAGTTGCTTTAATACATCTTCTGCCTTGTCTATCTGCTGTAAAGTCTTTGTGGATACAGGTATTCCATAGGGAATTCTCGATGAGAGGCAGGGTTGGGCTGGTTTGTCCCAAGTTGGTAGCCCAATTTGTTTAGATAATATTCTTATCTCTTTTTTGGTTAGCGCTGCCTCAACAAGAGGATTCCTGATGTTGTGATTCTTGCCAGCGTCGATTCCAGGTCTGTAATCTCCTAGATCATCTACGTTAGTGCCACTTGCTACCCATTTAATGCCCTCCAGTTCGGCCAAGGGTATAAGTTGGCTATACAATTCTTGTTTGCAGAAATAGCACCTGTTTGGCCCATTTTCTAAATATTCGGGGTTTGAAAGCTCGTTTGTCTTAATGATTTTGTGGTTAAGATTCAATATGCTGGCCAAATGTATGGCATCCTCCATCTCAGACTGAGCCACGCTAGCCGATTGAGCCGTGACTGAAAGGCATTTATCTCCCAGAGTTTTGGTGGCTATATGAGCTAAAAAGGTGCTATCTACTCCTCCTGAATATGCCACCAATACAGATTTCATTTTCTGGAGAATCTGTTTTAACTCTGCGACTTTTTGTTGTGTTTTTATCTCTGTAAAAGACATTGTATTATTCCTTTCAATACCGAGCATTACAAGATGTATACATGAAACAAGTTCAAGTAGATAATGCGTCTACTACATGCCCTATATTGAGGCATTGGTGGATGGTTATGTTAGCCGATTTGTCTATTGTTTCATTTTTTGTATATGGTGAGATAAGTTTATCAAATCCCATGTTGTCGAGTTCGTTGATTCGTCGCTGCAGATTTGAAACACTTCTGAGTTCTCCTCCTAAACCTATTTCTCCTATTGCTGCAGTGCCATTACTCACTGGTATGTTATTTAAACTAGACATTAGTGCTACTGCCATTGGTACGTCAGCAGCCGGTTCTATGGCCTTAAATCCTCCGGCAACATTAACTATTATATCTTGATCAGAAAAATTGAAGCCATATCTTTTAGATAAAACGGCAATAATCATCAATAATCGCCCCATGTCTATCCCGTTGGCAACACGCCTGGGGGATGGAAGGTATGATCGTGTTACTAATGCTTGTATTTCTACCAGTAAAGGTCTGGTACCTTCAATTATAGGTACGACTATTGATCCAGTTAGATTTTGTCCACGGGAAGAAAGAGCAACCTCCGATGGGTTTAAAACTTCTGATAATCCTGTATCCATCATTTCAAAAACTGCTATTTCATTTGTAGATCCGAATCTATTCTTTTCTCCCCGTAGAACTCGATATGATCCGAGGTTTTCACCCTCAATGTACAAAACAACGTCTACCATGTGCTCTAATGATTTTGGCCCGGCTATGTTTCCTTCTTTGGTAACATGTCCGGTTAGAAACACGGCTATTTGTTTCTCTTTAGACCATCTCAACAGAGATAAGGTGCACTCCCTGACTTGGCTAATGGTACCTGGTCCGGCATCCAATGTGCTTACCGACACTGATTGAATAGAATCGATTATTACTAGTGCAGGGGACAGGTTTTCCATATGATCAATGATAGATTCCAGATCCGTTTCCGCCACAACAGATATATTAGCCCCATTTATCCCAAGCCGGTCTGCCCTGATCTTTATTTGTTGAACTGATTCCTCTCCGGATACATACAGGACTTGACCACCCAATTGCGACAATTTGTCACTTAATTGCAATAATAAAGTTGATTTGCCAATGCCGGGATCTCCCCCCAGCAAAACAAGAGAACCTTTGACCAGTCCCCCTCCCAAGACTCTATTGGCCTCTTCAATACCTAGGTCAATTCTGGATTCAGGCATGTTTTGGATTTGAGATAATTCCTGTGGGTTGGAAGTTGGATTAGCTAACCAACTTTTTGGTCCGCGAGATTTATTAGCATTCCTTTTGACTTCAACCAACGTATTCCATTCGTTACAGTGAGGGCAACGACCTTCCCATTTGAGAGTGTCGTTGCCGCAACTCTCGCATAGATAAGTGGTACGTATTTTTTCTCTATTCATATTTTAAGAATCTGAATCTGTTCTTACGAAGTATTGGTATACAAAAAAACGGGTGTTGAATTAACAACTACCCGTTCATAAAAAGTTTCATGCATTTGTACCTAAGGTAGCGCGGCTACTTCTGTTGTGGTGATAACGAATTTGTCATCTTTAACGTCTATAATCACAGTGTCTCCAGCCTGCATTTTGCCTTCCAATAACTCTTCAGATAACATATCCTCTACTTCATCTTGGATTACTCTTCTCAATGGTCTCGCTCCAAAATTAGGATCGTAACCTTTAGTCGCTAGCAACTCTTTGGCGGACTGGGTAACTTCCATGGTGATATTCTTTTCTTGCATCTGGTGCTGTACGGTGTTCAGCATAAGCTCCACTATTTCTATAATGTGGTCTTTACTCAGAGGATGAAACACTACACTCGCATCAATTCTGTTAAGGAATTCAGGTCTAAAGAATCGTTTGAATTCATCCATGACCTTGTCTTTCATTCTTCCGTAGACATGCTCCTCGTCTCCTGCATCCTCTGCCTTTAGCGCAAATCCCAATGCAGAATCTCTCTTTATCAAATCCGAACCAATATTACTTGTCATTACAATAATTGAGTTTCTGAAATCAACCTTTCTGCCTTTGGCGTCTGTAAGGTGTCCGTCATCAAATATTTGCAGCAATATATTAAAGACCTCAGGATGGGCCTTTTCAATTTCGTCTAGAAGTATTGTGCAGTACGACTTTCGTCTAACAGCCTCTGTGAGTTGGCCTCCTTCTTCATATCCTACATAGCCAGGGGGAGCTCCAACTAATCTGGCTACAGTGTGTCTTTCCATGAATTCAGACATGTCCAGTCTTATCATGGAATCTTCACTTCCAAACATGAATTCTGATAAAGATCTAACTAATTCAGTTTTTCCAACTCCTGTAGGGCCAAGAAATATGAAGCTACCAATAGGTCTTCGCGGGTCCTTTATTCCAGCTCTGGCTCTACGAACAGCTTTAGAAACAACGCTAATTGCTTCATCTTGTCCAATTATTCTGTTATGTATGGATTCTTCCATGTGGAGCAGTCTTTCCATATCTTCTGTTCCCAGTCTAGTTACAGGTATGCCGGTCCACATGCTTACAACTTCGGCTATATCCTCTTCTGTAACTACAGCTTTCGGTGGGGCAGATTCATCTTGATCTTCCCCTTCTGTGTATTCCAATTTTTCAGCCAATTTCAGCTCTCTGTCTCTCAATTCGGCGGCGTATTCATACTGCTGAGAAGCTATGGCTTCATCTTTTTCTTCACGGACTTTCTCCAGAACTTTGATGGATTCTTGTACGGATATCGGCACAGAATTATTGCTGATCCTTACCTTTGAGGCTGCTTCATCTATCAGGTCGATAGCCTTATCTGGCATGAATCTATCTGCTATGAATCGGTGGGCTAGTTTAGCAGCAGTATTAACTGCTTCCTCGGTTATGGTGAGTTTGTGATGCTCTTCGTATAACCCTTTCACTCCCATCAAAATGGCAACAGTATCGTCGAGTGAGGGCTCTTCCACATGAACCGGCTGAAATCTTCTTTCTAGGGCGGGGTCTCTTTCGACATATTTCCTATAATCATCCAGTGTGGTTGCACCTATTGTTTGTATCTCACCTCTAGATAAAGCTGGTTTAAGTATGTTCGCAGCGTCTACAGCTCCTTCAGCAGCGCCAGCCCCTACCATGGTGTGCATCTCATCTATAAAAAGTACGCAGTTACCAGATCCTCGGATTTCTTCCAGAATCTTTTTTAGTCTTTCCTCAAACTCACCTCTATACTTCGTTCCTGCTACTAGGCTACCCATGTCAAGGGTAACTAGCCTTTTCCCCTGTAATGTTTCTGGAACTTCTCCACTAACTATACGTTGGGCCAATGCTTCGGCGATCGCTGTTTTCCCTACCCCAGGTTCACCAATCAGAACCGGGTTGTTTTTGGTTCTTCGGCTGAGTATTTGTACAACTCTTTGTAGTTCTGTGCCTCGGCCAACTACGGGATCCAATTTGCCGGATCTCGCTGCACTAGTGAGATCTATGCCCAGTTGGTCCAAAGTTGGAGTTCTACTAGATTGTTTACTGCTTCCTTGGCTTTGAGAAGGAGTCCTTTGTCGCTGCAGCTTAGCGGCCTCAGCCCGGATTTTTTCTAGAGTTACGTCTAGGCTTTCCAATACCCCGGCTGCTACGCCTTCCCCTTCTTTCATTAAGCCTATTAATATATGTTCTGTCCCTATGTAATTGTGGTTAAGTCTTCTTGCCTCGTCGACGGCAAGTTCTATTACTTTCTTAGCTCTTTGGGTTAGTCCAATTTCAGATGAATCAGCCTTTTCACCCTTACCTATTATGAATTCCACGGCAGATCGTATTTTGGCGCTTTTTACACCAAGTTCGTTCAAAACCCTAGCGGCCAACCCTTCAGTTTCCCGAACCAGACCCAATAATATGTGTTCGGTCCCGATATAACTGTGATTGAATTGTTGGGCTTCTTCCTGTGCTAGGGATAGTACTTTCCGGGCTCTTTCAGAGAATTTCTCGAATCTGCTGGTCATTATTATCTCCTAAACAGATATCTTTATCAGGCCACATACGGTTTGCGTATGGATTGACCTGTTCAATTAGAAGTTCGGATACTTGTGTCCGAACCCAGTTACTCATTGCCGATCGTTACTCGAATTAAATCCTATGGCAACTATCAGACAAGCCTCTGGCAGTGACCTATTTTCCCACCTAGTTGCCCGGGCAGTATCGTCGGCGCTGGGATGTTTCACTACCGTGTTCGGGATGGTGACGGGTGGTTCCACCCCGCCAGAACCACCAGAGACGGCACCATATTAACGTATGTATTGAATGGATGCAAGTAAGAACAACCAATATTTTTAGGTCGTTTTTAAAATTTTATGGGCAAATTTGGAAGAGCATACTATAATTTGTGGTATCGTCTTATTTATGGAGGATAGAACATGGTTGATGTAAACACGGTTTTAGGTCCGATAAACGCTGAGCAAATGGGTTTTACGTTGACCCATGAACACATACGCGAAAGTTCTGCAGGAGTGCCCTATACATATCCAGACTTATTAGATCACGATGATGATGTCTCCAGAGGTGTGTCTCTGTTGAACGAGGCTTACTCTGAAGGTGTTCAGACTATCTTGAACGTTACTACTTTGGATCTAGGTCGAGATATGCGATTAATACAAGAGGTAGCCGAAAAGGTTAATTTGCATATAGTGCCTGCCACAGGACTATGGAGAGATATACCTAGGCATGTAGGTCTAGGAGCAACTGTAGATCAACTTAGTAGAGCATTCATTAGAGAAATCGTAAAAGGCATTGAAAACACTGGTATAAAAGCAGGGGTTATAAAAGTTGCTACAGATGTTGAGCATATTGACGAGGACGGTTTGACTAGACCAAATGAATTGGTTTTACGGTCTGCTGCAAGGGCATCTTTGGAAACAGGGGTCCCTATTGCTACCCATACAGCTGCTTTAGCTAAAGCAGGTAACTATCAGATGGATATATTTGAGGAAGAAGGAGCTAATCTTTCTAGGGTGTGTATAGGACATAGTAACGATACCGACGATATAGATTACCTCAAGAATATTATGGATAGAGGGTGCTTTCTTGGGATGGATAGATATCCAGGTAATCCAGAAGGCTTGAATTGGGAGAAACGCACTGAAGTAGTTAAGAAGTTGGTTGATCTTGGATACGTAGGGCAAATAACCTTATCTCATGATTTCGGTGGATCCAGGCCTGCGTTGCCTGAAAATATCAATAGACGGAGTCTAAATAATCCCGACGGATACTGTTTTATTATTAGAAAAGTAATACCGAGATTACTAGAATTAGGTGTCACCAAGGATCAAATTACAGATATGACCGTTAATGCCCCGAGAAAACTCTTCGGTGGATAACTCAAAAACTGTTTCTATTGTAGGTGGTAAGTTATGGCCGATCTTTTTGACTATAGAAGTATAGAATTATCTGCTGCTCGATCTCCTCTGGCATCTCGTATGCGACCCAGATCAATCGAAGAATTCATAGGTCAGGAGCACCTAGTAGGAGCCGGCCAGCCGTTTAGAGTTAATTTGGATCTGGGATATTTGCCATCCATAATATTTTGGGGACCACCAGGTACCGGAAAAACTAGCTTGGCAAATTTGATTGCCCAACATGTTAACGCCAGATTCATAAGTATTAGTGCCGTAGCCGCGGGAGTCGCAGATGTCAGGAAAATAATTGAGGATGCAAAATCCACTACCGGCATGTACGGTCATAAAACCCTACTATTTATTGACGAGATACATAGATTCAATAAAGCACAGCAGGACGTCATATTGCCATATGTGGAAGATGGTACTGTTAGTTTCATAGGAGCTACAACGGAAAACCCGTCATTCGAAGTTATTGCACCACTACTTTCAAGGTGTAGGCTTTTCGTTCTAAATCCATTAAATCCACACGATATAGAAAATATTATAGTTAGGGCCGTAAATGATAAAGATAGAGGATTGGCTAATTGGAACGTAGAGTTAACTGAAGATGCCTGCGAATATTTGATTAGCCTTGGTAATGGAGATGCAAGGAGGACGCTGAATTTATTAGAATTTGCCGCGTTAGCCATGAGTGGCGATCCTAAAGGAAAGCGTCAAATTACAGTAGATGCATTAGAGAAATGTGCTGAATCTCAATCTCTTATTTATGATAAATCCGGAGACAATCACTACGACAATATATCGGCTTTCATAAAATCTATTAGATCATCAGATCCCGATGCAGCTATATATTGGTTAGCCCGAATGATTGAGGCAGGAGAAGACTCTATGTTTATAGCCAGAAGGCTTGTCATTTCTGCTTCTGAGGATATTGGCATGGCAGACCCCAACGGTCTTTCTGTAGCCATCGCTGCTCAACAGGCTGTACATTTCATAGGTATGCCTGAAGGAGGGATTCCATTAGCTCAGGCCACAGTATATTTATCAACTGCCCCAAAAAGTAATTCCTCATACATGGCTCTTAATAAAGCATTTGAAAAGATTAGAGGAGGTGCTAAGGATCCTGTTCCTAAGCATCTTAGGAATCCAGTTACGGAACTCATGAAAGAGCAAGGTTATGGAGAAGGATATAAGTACGCACACGACTTCGAAGGTAATTTTGTGCCCACAAATAATTTGCCCGATTCTATGATGGGTGTCCGTTTTTACAATCCCACAGAAAATGGCTACGAGGGAATGGTGGTTAATCGGATAAAAGAGTGGTGGGGAGATCGAAAGAAAAAGGATGAATTAATCGATTAACCTAAGAGGTTTGTAAAGTATATACATCAATAAAGCTGTCAATATTAATCCTGTTCCGAAGATTATTTGTGACAATTGAGCCCCAAGTGCTTCAGCCATGAACCCTGCAAGTGCCCCACCGAAGGTCATCATAGCTCTGTCCAAGGCAAGAACACCTAATACTCTTCCTCTCATGTGTTCATCGGCTTTTTCGACCAATAATGCATTGATAAGGGGGAAAAATCCTGCTTGACCTATGCCTAGGAAGAACATCACCACAAATGCTAAAGGTATGGACATTAAATATGTAGA
>CAZNWQ010000056.1:0-8033 GCA_964576965.1 uncultured Dehalococcoidia bacterium | reverse complement strand
TCTATTTTCTGTCAGATATCCAGATTGATTCTCCTAAAAAAAGACAGACTGCGAGGTAGTATACGGGAAGTAGATATCTCAGTCAAGAGGGTGGACGTAATCCCTCCATATGGTGATGTATGTGTTAAATGTGCCTTCAGTTGTCAGTCTCAACAAGAGGAAAGTATTGTTATTATTCGAGTATAATGCTATACTCACCCACAATATATGTTGGGACGAAAGTGGGCAGTGACCCACTTTTTTTCTATTTATAAAAATTTTTAGTTTTGATCTTGAGTTATGAACCAAGATGAATAAAGGAGCAAGGAGAAAATGAAGAGCGATTTTCTCATAGCTGTAACGCAATTGGCTGCCGAACGTCACTTGCCTAGGGAGGCAGTGGTATCTGCTATAGAGGCAGCTTTGGCTTCTGCGTATAAAAAAGATAGTGTATTGGCTGGTCAGGAAATATCTGTAACTTTGGATCCGGCTAACGGAGAATTGAAACTTTTTAGTCACAAAATTGCTGTTGAAACAGTGCTGGATCCCCAGAGAGAAATCAGTCTTCTAGAGGCGAAAAAGATAGAAAAAGAAAGTGCAGTGGGAGATGTGGTGCTCGTAGAGGGTGATATACAGACTACGGGTAGGATCGCTGCACAGGCAGCTAAGCAGGTCGTGCTTCAAAGGCTTAGGGAGGCAGAAAGAGACTTAGTTTTCGAAGAATATTCCGGTAAAGAGGGAGACATACTGACTGGAACAGTGCAGAGGGTAGATGCTAGAAACGTTACCGTGGATCTAGGAAGAACCGAAGGCATATTGCCGTTGTCAGAACAAGTTTTCACAGAAAGATATCGTCCGGGTCAAAAACTTAAGGTTCATGTCTCGGAGGTAAGACGCAGTGTTAGAGGACCAGAAGTTGTTGTCTCTCGAAATAGCAAAGAGCTTCTTAGGCGTCTGTTTGAAATGGAAGTGCCAGAGATATTTAACGGTGTAGTAGAGATAAAGGCTGTTGCACGAGAGGCAGGATCTAGGAGTAAGGTCGCGGTTTATTCGAGGCAAGAAGGAGTAGATCCTGTTGGATCTTGCGTGGGTTTGCGGGGTGTTCGTATTCAGAATGTGGTGAATGAATTGCAGGGTGAGAAAATAGACGTTGTACAATGGCACCCTGACCCCAAGGTTTTCCTGGCCAATTCTTTGAGTCCTTGTCCCGTTTCTAGAGTTGATATAGGAGATGATGCAAGCGACGCAGTAATAGTAGTGCCAGATCAGCAACTGTCTTTGGCTATTGGTAAAGAAGGGCAAAACGCTCGCTTATGTGCAAAACTGTCTGGTTTAATGGTAAACATAAAGAGCCTTACAGAAGTGGGTGAAGAGAGATTGTCCAAGCCAGCGCCAGCACTGGAAGTTGATGTCGCATCCCAGGAAGTGGAGGAATCAAGTATAAGTGTGGAAGACGTGATAGGGTCTGAAGTAGAGGCATTGAGTGTGGCATCAGATCCGATTGATACAAATAATGTTCAGAGTGTAGACAAGATTGATGAACAGATAGATACAGATGGCCTTTCTATAGAAGAACAACTAGCGGAAGTCTTGATTGACGATGGATCAGTTGAAGAAACTGGTGATTCAGCAGAAGCGCCTGTACTTACTGAAATATCTGAGACTGTGTGGGATATCCCGAAGGCACCAGAACAGCCTCAAACAATCAGGTTCGCCGAAGATATAATGGGTGCTCCTAAAGCGGATACTAGCCCTCGTCGAAAAGGTAGGGCAGGGAAAACTACGGGAACTAATAGAGCAGGGGAAGAAAAAGGTTCTAGAAGCACGAAAAAATCCAGGCGCAACGACTTTTCAATGGATGAAGGCGACGACTTAATGGATGACGATTTAGGGGATTTAGTATAGGGGTTACATATGAATCCAAGTCTGGCGCCTACTAGGAGTTGTGCGGGGTGTAATGTTAAGGCACCGAAGCATAGCCTGATACGGATAGTACGGACAAAGTCTGGGGATGTAGGCTTGGATTTGGATCACAAAAAGTTCGGTAGGGGGGCTTACATCTGTGATATTAAGTGCTTCCAAATAGCGTCCAGGAAAAATAGGTTTGACTACAAATTACGGGGACAAATTAGCCGAAAGGATTTAAATTCTATAGAACAGATACTCGAATCCAATTTACAGATTATACACTCAACTGTTTTCGGTGATTGAAATATTATGCAGAGACAAGTTCGGTCAAACAATAAATTAAGAGAAACTCCAGAGAGTGGCTCTGATTCCTCAGAGTTGAACTTGAGGGAGATATTTGTGCCCAAGAATATAACAGTGAAACAATTGGCACATCAAATGGATAGTGATCCAGTTGATGTCATTAAGGAACTGATTAGAAATGGTGTGATGGCCAATATTAATCAGACCATAGACTATAGTACAGCTTCATTAATTGCAGAGGACTTGGGATTTGTGGTTACTCTCGAAAATGTAAGCTCGAAGCCGGAAGAAGATAGTTTCGAGGAATTGAAGTCAGAGGATGATCCGAAAAAACAGGTGTCACGTCCACCCATAGTAACAATTATGGGTCATGTTGATCATGGTAAAACTACTTTGTTAGACGCTATACGACAATCCAATCTCACTGAAGCAGAAGTTGGAGGTATCACTCAACGCATAGGAGCGTATCAAGTTGAATACGAAGGGAAACCAATAACCTTTTTGGATACTCCTGGCCACGAAGCATTTACCGCTATGCGTTCCAGAGGAGCAAAAGTCACGGATATCGCGGTTTTGGTAGTAGCTGCAGATGATGGAGTAATGCCTCAGACATTAGAGGCTATTGATCATGCTAAAGCTGCAGATGTTCCTATCATAGTTGCGATTAATAAGATTGATGTTCCAGATGCAAATCCGGATCACGTAAAAACTCAACTTGTCGAAAGAGGGCTAGTCATTGAAGAATGGGGTGGAGAAGTTATAGCAGTGCCGATATCCGCTATAACTCGAGATGGTATATCAGAGTTATTGGAAAACATCTTACTTGTAGCAGAGATATCAGATTTGAAAGCGGATCCTGAGAGGCTAGCCGTAGGGACTATAGTCGAAGCTCAGGTGGACAAAAATAGAGGCACACTGGCTACTGTATTGATACAAACCGGCACACTGAAACTCGGCCAGTCCGTTGTTGTCGGGAATTCATCTGGGAGGATCAAGGCACTTTTAGGAGGCTCAGGAGTTAAATTGGCATCGGCCGGACCATCTACACCGGCTGAGATATTGGGCTTGGATAATGTTCCCGATGCTGGCGATACTCTAGTAGCTGTAGACAACGATAAGGCTGCCAAAGATATTATTAAGAAGAGGCAAAAATACAACAATTCTCAAACTTCATTTAATACTACACTGGAAGATGCAAGTTTGCGGTTGACTACAGGGGAATTAACTGAGATTAATCTGGTGATTAAGACAGACATGCAAGGTAGCGTGGATGCTGTAAGGGAAAGTTTGAATAAGCTTACAGCAGAAGACAGAAGGGCTAATATTATTCACGCTGGAGTAGGGACAATAAACGAAAGCGATGTATTACTGGCAGAGACCTCACAGGCAGTTATAATAGGTTTCAATACCAGAATTGAACCTGGTGCTAGAAGATCTGCTACTGCCAAGAAATTGGATATAAGACTATACGACATAATATACAGATTGTCCGAAGACATCCAAAGCGCGCTCGAAGGTTTGCTCACTCCGGATGTTTTGGAGATAACCGAGGGTCATTGTGAGGTAAGAGCAGTGTTCTCTGTGGGAAGGAATAATAAAATCGCAGGGTCTTATGTCACAGATGGTCGCATATCCAGAAACTCAAAGGCTAGGATTACTAGGCAGGGAGAATTATTGTATGAAGGATTAGTGTCCAGCCTGAAGCACTTTAAAGATGACGTTCGAGAGATGAATACTGGTTTCGAATGTGGCATATCAGTAGAAGGGTTCAGTGATTTTGAAGTTGGAGATATAATCGAGTCTGTTCGTGTAGAGAACGCTAGGTAGTCTTTTACCCGAAGACATTGGTGATCAAATGCAAGCTTCCAGAAGAACCGAACGTATCAACGTCATTTTGAGGCGTTACATCAGTGAGATAATTTCTCGTGATATGAAGGATCCCAGATTGGCCTCTTTGATTACAATAATTAACGTTACTGTATCTAAGGACATTCGGCACGCCAGAGTTTTCACAAGCGTTATGGGTGATAGTAATGAATCCGCTCAAACGGTGGAAACCTTGAACTCGGCATCGGGCTTTATCAGGCAGAATCTGATGCCTAAATTACATACAAAAAACGTTCCACACCTTAAATTTGTGTTAGATGATTCCATACAGAGAGGTAATCATCTCCTTGGGAAAATAGACACAGTGATTAATGAGGACAGTCAATCAGAGAGATCTGCTGAATGAATGAAGTCAACGGAATATTGAATTTAATAAAGCCTGTGGGTTGGACATCCATGGATGTTGTCAGAAAACTGAAACGGTTGACTCGGCAAAAGAAAGTTGGCCATGCAGGTACACTAGACCCTGAGGCAACTGGGATTTTGCCTGTATGTTTTGGACAGGCTACTAGAGTAATGGAATATTTAGTAGATAGTCCTAAAAGTTATGAGGCAGTAATCAAGCTCGGAATTTCGACTGATAGCTATGATGCTGTCGGCGCTATAGTCAAAAGTCAGGATCCTTCCAATATAACTCAAGCAGATGTAGAAAATGGACTCTTAAAATACGTGGGTGCTTTTGATCAAGTTCCGCCAATGTATAGTGCTCTCAAGAAAGACGGAGAGCGGCTTTACAATTTGGCCCGTGCGGGTAAAGAGGTAGTCAGAGAACCGCGAGAAGTAAATATATATAATTTAGATGTACTAGAATATAATTTGCCGGAAATAAGGTTATTGGTGGAATGTGGTAGAGGGATGTATGTCAGATCTTTGGCCCATGATCTAGGAGAAGATTTAGGATGTGGGGCTCATTTGAAAGAACTAAAAAGGGTAAGTTCTGGTCCTTTCAATTTCTCAAATGCAATTTCCGTGGAAGAAGTAGAGCATGCTTGTATCAATGAGGCATGGCAAAGTTTTTTGTTTCCTATTGATTTTCCGTTGTCTAAATTTAAGGCCGCGGTGGTCAAGGATGAAAAACGGAAAGCTGTCATTATGGGGCAGAGTGTTTATCTTGGATTCCCTTCAAATTTGGACTCCTCGCAAGACATGTGCAGATTATATTCCGAAGATGGAATGTTCTTGGCATTAATGGGTTTAGGAAAAACAAGAGGAGTTTGGAAAGCCAATAAAGTATTTAATCTAAATGGCAGGATGCAAGGTTAATTACGCAAATAGATCATACTACGATCCGTGTTTGTCTAAGATTGGATTTATTCTGTTCTAGTCATATAATGTAACTCATGATAAAAGCAGTTCTTTTTGATATGGATGGAGTTTTGGTAGATAGTTTCGAGGCTTGGTTCCGTCTCGTTAATAGTGCATCTAACGAATTTGATTACCCTGATATATCTCGACAGCAATTCAAATCCGTCTATGGTCAATCCACAGCGTTAGATGTAGCACTGTTTTTCCCGGGCAGAACTGTTTTGGAGATAGATAATTATTACGAAAACCATTTCTATGACTTTAAAGAGTTTGTATACCCAGCCCCAGAATGCCACGCTACTGTAGAAGAATTGAAGAGGTTAGGGGTAAATTTGGCCGTGATAACAAACACTGCGGGATCCTTGGCTCGTGAGATTTTGAAGGATCTAGATATAGGAATCGACTGTATTATAGGGGGAGACGAAGTAGCGAATGGAAAACCTGCTCCTGATATCGTATTCAAGGCTTGTGATTTATTGGGAGTTTCTGTCGAAGAAACTATTTTGGTTGGGGATTCGATATACGACATGGAGGCAGCAAAAGCTTCAGGGAGTTGTCCTATAGGTATAAACGGTGCAGTGGGCGATTGTACTATTGATTCTCTAAGAGAATTAACAGGAATTGTAAAGGATTACTTGTAATTGTATTGAGGGAGGAAACTATGCCTATTTTCTACGATAACAATATACGGATATTTAAGACCTCTTGTGGACCGTATGACAATAACGCTTATCTTATTGTTAGTCCTGATACAAACGAGGGGATAATAATTGATGCTCCAATGGAGCCGGAGGTTTTACTGGAAGAGGCATCCAATATAGATGTTAAGTACATTTTGATTACTCATAGACATCAAGATCATCTGGCAGGGCTTTCCATGATAAAAGAAAAAACCGGAGCATTGGTAGGAGTTCATAGTGAAGACGCCGAGGCATTGCCAGTGGAACCAGATTTTTTTGTGAAAGATCAGGACAATATACTTGTGTCCAATATAAATATGACAGTATTGCACACACCAGGACACACCCCTGGGTCAGTATGCTATTTAGTAGAGGACAATATCTTTTCTGGAGATACGCTTTTTCCTGGTGGACCAGGGCACAGCTCATCTGCACAGAATTTAAACCAGACGATTAAGAGCATAACCCAGAAACTCTTTGTGCTACCAGATAGTTTATCTTTACTACCGGGACATGGTGCAGAGGGTGTATTGGGCGTATCTAAAGAAGAATACAATCTGTTTGCAAGTAAACCTCATCGGGACGACTTAAGTGGTGATGTTCTTTGGTTGCAGAGTTAGACCACGAACAATGGGTTCTCGTCGGTGATTATCCTTTGTTCTGACTTCAAAGCATTACGTGTGTATTTTGATAGGGTAAAGATTCCCTCATGCAGTTCTCCATCATAAAAAGACAAAGCGTTGCATCCCCGGTCTTTCAGTCTTCGGTCTATTTCTTCCCTGGAAAATTGTTTCGGGTCAGGTCCGAGCGAAGCTAAGCTAAATCCCCAGTCAAAAGAGAAAGAAGGTATCATTGCATGGTAAGGGAAGACCGCGGGAAAAACAGTTTTTAAAGTGTTTACTATCGCAGTGAAAGCGTCCATGTTGCCGGTCATACATTGTTCCGATTGTATGGCCACTAGACCGTTCGGATTCAATTTGTCTTTAATCAATGAATAAAAACTATTGGTATAAAGAAACGATGCCGGACCCCCTTCTTGTGGGTCGGGTAAATCAATTATCATGACATCAAATTTCTCAGAAGTATCTGTAAGAAATTGTTTTGCGTCTAGGAAATGGAGTTCAGTTCTAATATCATCGAACGCTCCCTTGTGGTGGTTGGGTAAGAATCTTCTGCAGATATCTACGACTTCACCATCGAGATCTACCATAACTGCTTTTTGGACTGTGTTGTGTGATAGAACCTCTCTTAGGGTAGCTCCCTCTCCTCCACCTGCTATAAAGACGTTTACAGGATTGTCATGAATTACCATAGCTGGTTGCACGAGGGCTTCATGATAAACGAATTCGTCTGCTTCCGAAGATTGAGTTTTCCCGTCTAGTATAAGGGTTTTTCCGAAATCAAATGTGTCTATGATCTCTACGTTTTGATATCGGGTGTTACCTGTGAATACAGTTTCTTTTACAGAGACGTGCTGTATAAGATTTGGGGTGAGATATTCTTGATACCACCGGTTATTGTTGTGGTTCATTTTATTGGGAGAGTTGCTTGATAGGCGAATACGTGGACGCCGGCAAGACCCCTCTTTCAACTTCGGTAATCGAATGGTCTTTACTTTCCAAGCTTTCAACGATAAGTAATGCGGCTTCCTTCGGTTTGAATCCTTCCCCACAAGTGAATATATCCGCTGCGGCGTATCCAAACTCTGGCCATGTATGTATGCAAAGATGTGATTCGGCTATTGCTATTACCCCAGTCACTCCCTGTGGGCTGAACTGGTGAAACGATTGTCCTATTATGGTTGCTCCGGTTTTGTTGGCAGCTTCCGTTAACGAGTTGCGGATATATTCCAAGTAATCTAGTAACTCTGGATTACATTCCTTTAGTTCTAATAATAAGTGGGTTCCTAATGCCTTCAATCACGATCCCTCCAAAAAAATAGTCGACGAATGGGTATTATAGCAATTAAGT
>CAZNWQ010000055.1:0-8431 GCA_964576965.1 uncultured Dehalococcoidia bacterium | reverse complement strand
CAGCGGTTTGCTTCTAGGGTCAGGGGAATCCTTGAATAAGAATGAAGTGTCAAATGGCCCTAGTGCCTCTGGAAATTCATACATAGTCTCTGTGCCAGGCCCAGGTCCACACTTGTCACTCGCTATACCCACGTTATCAATACCCATAACATCAATCAAATGCTCCACATGATCGACATAATCATCCAATGTGGCATTTATGTCATCTTTTACAAATCCGGCAATGGCAGCTACCCCAAAAAATCCACCATTATCTGCCACTGCTTTGGCCAAATCATCATCTTTACCTCTATCATGATAACAAACAGCATTACTAGTGGAATGAGTCACCATTATGGGAGATTTAGAAAATTTGATAGCATCCCATCCAACCTGCTGGCTACAATGACTGACATCTACAACCATTTTCAATTCGTTCAATCTCTCAACAACTTCTATTCCAAAATATGTTAATCCCGTCTTGTATCTTTCCGTACAACCATCTCCTACTAAATTACGAAGATTGTATGTCAATTGAACTATTCGTAAACCCATATTGTGAAACATATCCAACCTGTCTAAATCACCACCTATGCTAGTGGTGTCCTGAAAATCGAAAATTACACCTTTGACATTGTCCTTATAAACTCTTTCCAAGTCATCGGCATTGAGCACTAACCTTAAGTCCTCACCTAAAGCGTCTATTGTGCCTCGACCTTGCATAAGAGATCTTGTAGCAGTCTCGAATGCTCCATCTGGAGAATGTGGACCTGCGTATGTAACACTTGCAATGTTAACTCCTGCTTCTTCCCATATGCCCAAGTATTCTTTCCTTGATTCTTCAGATGCCTTGAGTTCCTTGACCGTCATTTCGTAAAGTTTGGCTTGTATTTCTGGTCTGGATAGACGTCCTTCTTCCACCCATATTTTCATTGCTTCTCGCATGTTGTTATTATAAAAAAGACCGTGATTAGCAGGCATTTTAGTATCAACAACTAAAACATCCTTGTGGAATTCCAATGCTTCACCAGGGGTTAGAAACGGCTTTCGATTCATACTCATATTATTCCCCTACTCTTTTTTGTGATTTATCGGATACTAGAATAACGTATTCAGGTAGTCAAGCAAGACATATTCTAAAGTTCCAACAATTTTTATGAAATGCTGAGTCTAACATCTAACAATGCTATAATTATTTCAAAAAGAGAGGTTTACTTATAATGAAAATGCTACCAAAAGCTATTCTGGGTCGTACAGGTTTAGAAGTAACCCGATTGGGTTTCGGATGTGCCAATTATCGAGACAACATAACCCATTGGACTCCGGAACAGGCAACCAAGGTCTGGAATATGGCCTTAGATGCAGGAATAAATTTTTTCGATACTGCTTACGATTATGTGAACAGCGAAGAGTGGATAGGCTGGGCATTGAGATCCCGATACGACGAATTCTATTTAGCCAGCAAATGTGGCTGCACAGATACCAATCCAACCAGCAACGACTCCAACCATTCTTGGACCAGAGATAATTTATTCCGCAACATTGAAATCTCCCTGCGCCGTCTCAATAGAGACAGCATAGATATAATTCAACTACACAACGCCACCGTAGAAGAATGCGAAAAAGGAGAATTGGTAAGAGCATTATCCGACATAAGAGATCAAGGGATGGTGAAATGGATTGGATCATCAACGACAAATCCAGATCTTCCTACTTTCTTAAGCTGGGGTGTGTTTGATGTAATGCAGATACCTTACTCGGCTCTTCAAAGACAGCACGAACTTTGGATTGAAAAAGCTGCTAAAGAAGGGGTGGGTATAATAATCAGGGGTGGTGTAGCTCAAGGAGAAACTGGAGTAGGCAGAGGAGCCTCAGGTACTTGGGAAATATTTGAAAAAGCATCACTGAGAGATCTGATGGAAGATGATGAAACTCCTTCGTCATTTGTTTTGAGATATACACTCAGCCACCCAAATGCAGATACCATCATTGTTGGAACTACTAAGACAGAACATCTACAAGAAAATATAGATGCTACCTTAAGGGGTCCTTTGAATGCAGATGTTTACAACGAGACCAAACGAAGACTAGCGTTGGCTGGAGAAATTCCAGACCCACTACAGTAACCACCCTTCATCAGCGAGGGGATGAAGTCAGATAATCCGCTATCTTATGTATTACGTTCCAATGAATCTTATGTGGTTCAAACACAGAACCTACAGTTAGGATTTCTATAGTCCAACCCTGAAAAATTCCTGGATGAGTATGTATTTGAACGTCACCTACTTCTGTGACTAGGGATTTAACTTCCTCATCCTTAGTAAACAACTCTACTAGAGGATTAAGTTTCTCCTCAGATTGCCAATGTATGCCCACTACTTTACCGAATATTGGGAATGATTTTTTCCTTACGGTAGCTACTTTTAAAGCCTCATGCTCCAATGGTACTGTAGCATCTGGAATCGCGAATACAGTTCTATACCTTGAGGGGCCATTCTTATCCCTGGATTTTATTCTGACAACATTTATCCAATTGATAACATCTTCCTCTATATCTATCAATCCTAAACTCCGATGAAATCGACCAGATCTTATACCCTCTTCTGGCCTGCCACGTTCAGACATAGTTGCTTTCACTCCAGTCGCGTTCAAACGTTGAACCATATCATCTCTGGATTTATCCCTAAGCTTCTCTCTCCAAGAATTTCCTGAGCTTTCATTTTCTATATCTGGTAAATCGGGGTTTTCATAAGGGTCATCCTCAACGACTCTATTTTCTCCTGTTTCACCGATAATGTCTCTTGAAGCTATTTCATTTGTCAAATCTGATGAACTCTGAATTCGATAGGGTTCGCCTTCTGAGACAGTATTTTTTGATCCTCTGTTTCTCATTCTTAGAAAAAAGAATCCGATAATTATTGCAGGCACTACGACACCGAACAGACCTGTGCCAGATCGTTCTTCTTTTTTCTCTTGAAAGGGAGATTTGTATTGAACCGATTCGTGGTTCTTATATAACTCTTCAAGTAGGAATTCTAGTTTAATCTCATAATCTTTTTCTCCGAATACACCTGCTTCAAATTCGGCTTTAAGTTTATCTCCTTCGGACTCGATGTAATCGTCAGTAAAATGGTCTGCATATACCGAATGAACTCCCCAAAAAAACAAAACAAATACTGCAGCAACACTAATGAAAATATTAATTGACTTGTTGACCAATACAGACATTTTCCCTCTTACTCTTTTACAGTTTATATTTTGCCGGTGCCCAAGTTCACAGACAACCAAACCAGTATCCAATAAAAACAAGGTATTGGCAATTACGGATTGCTAATATAGGATTGGGGATGAGGATTTAAGATGAATGTTCCTTACATGTCGAGGCCTACGGTTTATGCATCAAATGGTATGGTGTGTTCCCATTCGCCACTTGCTGCGTCCATTGGTATAAAGATTCTCAGCGAAGGAGGCAACGCCTTTGACGCAGCCATTGCCACCGCGGCTATGGAAGCCATTACGGTACCCGGAATGTGTGGGTTTGGTGGAGAAGTTTTCGCCATGTTTTACGATGCGAAAACGGGAAAAACACTTGGGTTAACCTCTACTGGTATAGCCCCAGCCTTAGCAACCTCGGACTATTTCCGATCTAGAGGATATGACTCTATGCCTATAGACGGACCATTAGCCGTATCCCCTCCCGGAGAACTAGCGGCATATGAATACCTTAACCGCCAATATGGAACAATGAGCATGTCAGCATTACTTTCTTATGCTATCAAATACGCAGATGAAGGGCATCCAATAACACCTAGAGCTTCACGGGTTTTCGCTTCAATGAAAAATAGAATACTCAAATTCCCTTCTACGAGTAAGATCTTCTTAAAGAAAGACGGTTCATCGTACAAAGCAGGTGAATTGTTCAAAAATCCAGATCTCGCCAATACTCTTAAAGTGGTTTCTAAAGAAGGAACAGAGTCATTCTACAAAGGAGCAATCGCCTCCAAAATTGTTGGGGAATTCGGTAAAGCAGGCGGCATTCTGGACCTAGAATCCTTGGCTAACCACCAGGTAGAAATTTACGATCCTATTACTACCGAGTACAGAGGGTATGTTATAGCAGAAAACAGACCCCCTTCGCAAGGATTCATGCTGCTTGAAATGCTCAACATAATGGAAGGATTTGATGTAACCGGATATGGACACCTTGATCCAGATTTGATTCACTTAATGATTGAATCCAAAAAGCTTGCATTTGCAGACAGAAACGCATATTTAGGTGATCCAAACTTCGAAAACAATCCTCTTGAAGAACTAATATCAAAGGAATTTGCAGAAAAGAGGAGAAACACTATCGACCACAAAAATGCAAGTAAAAACGTCGGTCCCGGTAACCCCGTTAAGGAGGGGACTGATACTAGCTATTTTTGTATTGTGGATAAAGACGGCAACGCGATTTCATTTATACACAGCTTGTATAATGGTTTCGGTTCGGCTTTCGTGGCAGAGGGAACCGGAATCCTATTCAACAACCGCCAACAGGGATTCAGGTTAGAGGAAGGGCATCCAAACACGGTCAAACCTGGTAAGCGACCCATGCACACTTTGAATTGTTTTATAGTACTGAAAAACGGCAAACCAGTGATCATCTCAGGATCGCCCGGTGCAGACTTTCAGACTCAAGGCAATCTGCAGATCATTACCTCGATACTGGATCACGGATTGACTCCTCAAGAAGCAGTCGATGCGCCTAGGTGGCACAGTATTCCAGGAAGCCACCCTTTAGATATAGAAAATCCTCCTGAAGTACAATTAGAACCTAGAATGTCTGAAACCGTCTCAGATGCATTGATTGCCAAAAAGCATAAAATCACCTGGGGACAGGAAGGTATAAGTCACGGTATTTTCCAGGTTATCTCTGTAAATCAAGAGACAGGCGTTCTCGCAGGTGCTTCTGATCCCAGAGGAGACGGGTATGCTGCAGGATTCTAATATTTCCTACCTTGTAAATTGCAGGAATATCTACTAGCATAAACCACGATTCCAATTCTGATACATTTCCGTTATACATATCAGTTTTAGTCACCAATGCCGAAGTGGCGGAACGGCAGACGCGCTGTGTTCAGGGCGCAGTGTCCTTTTGGGCGTGTGAGTTCAAATCTCACCTTCGGCACCATAAGTTTAAATTTCCTTTAGATTTGTCCCTTTTGTAGGAAAAATATATCCAAGATAAGAATTTGCGTGTTATATTGTTTTCCAAATTAATTAGGTGGTACGTTTAATGGCAGAATTTAAGGGAAAATCACGTTACGACGATAACGGCAAGAATTTATCTTTGGAACACGAAAAGTTAACTCAACAAAAGTTGCTGTCCAGTAACTACTACCTGTCAATTATCAATAGGAATGAGTTGAGATACCATTGGAATTTTTCTGAAAGGGAAGACTCCATCAGGAAACAACTAGGTCTGTGACTGCCTTTCAGGCAGTGTTGGAGGCTTTGCCAAAACAAAGAATATCGACCCGAGTGCGGCAAGTGCAGATATTATAATGAAACCTAGTTTGTAATCACCAAAAACATCTGCCATATAGCCCGCGAAAAGTGGTCCTACTGTCATGCCTAGCATAATGACTAAAGAAGAAAAACCCATTATTGACGGGAAATAAGCTCTGCCAAAATAATCCGCCCTTATCGTAGCCATTATGGGACCTCGAAGACCCCAGGCGCTGCCATGCAGTATAGAAAAAATATATACCATTATAATATTTGTAGAATAAGCCAGAATTAACAAAGCCACAGCATGCATTAATGTACCGATTGCGGCTAACCACCTTTTACTATATTTATCACCAAGGAATCCTCCCACGACTTGTCCGGTTACAAAGAATACAGTCATCACCGCTACGGCAGTTGACGCAATTGTTACGGATAGACCCACACTATCAACAACGTGAGGGACTAAATGAAGTGAAACGGCGCCCACTGTCAGTAGTGATAAAGCATGACCTATCCCAAGATACCAAAACGAACTGGTTTTTATAGCTTCTCTTACGGTAAATCCCGTTAAGTCTTGGTCTTGTTTATCCATGGTTCCAACATCGGACAGCTGATCTCCATCTGGCAAATAACCATAAGGTTCTGGATCTCGACGTAAAATTAAAGAGACTGGTATGCCTACTATTATTATGCCGATGCCGGAATAAAAAGCGGTGTCTCTCCAACCTTGAGTTGTCAATGACCAGGCAATCAAGGGTACGAGTATCCCTGCCAAACCAAAGCCCGTGGAACTAAGCCCTACAGCAACTCCTCTTTTCCTGTTAAACCAATTAATAATCGATGTTGCCACAGTTAAATGCCCAGCTATGCTTGATCCGGCAGCCATAAGGAAAAAGGTAACGTAATATCCCAATATGGAATCTATCTGGCTGAAAAGTATAAAGCCGATACCAAATAAACACATACCAAAAACAGCCATCATGCGTGGCCCGTATTTTTCTATCAGCCAACCCTGCAATGGACCCAGTAAACCACTTTCGGCTCTTGATAACGCAAAAGCCCCGGACAAAGTAGCTCTACTCCAACCAAATTGGGCCTCCAATAGAGGAAAATAGGCTGTGAAGCTGTGTATCATCAAGGATCCGATCAATAACTGAATCGAGAACCCTGCAGATACAATGTACCATCCGTAAAAGACTTTGTTATTTGTATGTTTTTTTTGGTCAGATGCTAACATGGAGATGAACATCTAATAATTAGTCCGATTGAACACATAGGGACAATCCTAACATATAAATTTCAGAATTGATCCGTTATTATTAGTAAATATCTTGCCCTTACATCAGATTACCTAGTTTGCATGTAATACAAGATTTAATTAATATCGTCATACTATCCAGTAAGGAGGTTGAAATGCCTGTAAGTAATTTCAACATAAAAAGCAGACTTCCTTTTGCAGACGGACAATCATTTGGCAAAACTGGTCCATATGAAATACTAGAAGGAACTTTCGAGTTCGCAGTTGACCCAAACAACAAACATAACGAATCCATAAATGACCTTGAGCTAGCCACCACTAACCATAATGGTCAAGTGGAGTTTTCAAGTGATTTCGTAATACTGAGCCCTAAAGATCCCAACAAAGGGAACGGAAAGATATTCTTTGACATCCTGAATAGAGGTAGAAAAACAGCTATAGTTAGCTTCAACGACCCGGAAAAACCTGTATCTCCTTCAGATCCTATGGATCCAGGTAACGGCTTTCTAATGCGTTACGGGTACACCATAGTTTTCTGCGGATGGCAACCTGACGTGCCTCCTATTGAAGGGTTGCTAGGAATGCAGTTACCAGATGCCCTGGATGAGAATGGCGATCAAGTAATTGGCAAGATAATGTGTCAATTCCAATGCAACCAACCAACTCAAAGATTCATGCTGTCTCACAACGGACATACACCTCATCCGCCTTACGATATCAACGAAAATGAAGCTGTGTTAACTGTAAGGAATCTACCGGAAGATAAACCATATACGATAGACAGATCCGAATGGTCATTTGTAGATGAGGCCAATGGCAACAAATCTAGACCAGAATACATATTGATGCAGTCAGGTTTCAAACCTGGACTGATGTATCAACTGGTCTACACTACTAAGGGCTCCAAAATAATAGGATTGGGCATGGCAGCGGTTAGGGATGCCGTGTCATTTTTAAAATACGGAACCAAAGAAGAAGGCAATGAATTTGCCAACTCCCTAAAATATGCATTTGCCTATGGAAGATCTCAAAGCGGTCGGTTCCTTAGAGAATTTATTAACGTCGCAATCAACGAGGATGAAAATGGAAGAATGGCCCTAGATGGCATCATTGCCCATGTTGCAGGAGGATTAAGGGGTGAATTCAACATCAGATTTGGGCAGCCATCGCAAGATATTTGCTATAGTAATCCACAATTATTTCCAGCTTGTGATGTAAAAACAAAGGATCCGGTAAGTGGGAATGAGGCTGGATTACTGGACTCAATGCATTCTAAAAACCAACAAGTTCCCAAAATAATGTTTATCAATACTTCTTCAGAATACTGGAGAGGAGATGCGGCACTAATACATGTAAATTTGGAACATATGACTGATCTCCCGGATTCTAATTCCGTCAGAAGATATCTTTTCTCTGGAGCTCAACATGTGCCAGGGTATCTTCCTCTAAAAGATGTAAGAGATGATGGGGTTAAAGGGCAACTTCAATTCAACATTCTAGATTACTCCCCGTTACTGAGGGCAGCTCTTTTTAACCTAGATATCTGGGTAAGCGACAATGTTGAAGCTCCACAAAGTTGCCATCCTCGGCTTTCAGATGGTACTGCTGTTGAATCCTTTACTCTTGCAGAGAAGTTCTCAAGCTTGCAAAGAGTAAAGTTTCCTCCACGACCACTAAGAGCATTAAGGCTGGATCATGGAC
>CAZNWQ010000054.1:0-8608 GCA_964576965.1 uncultured Dehalococcoidia bacterium | reverse complement strand
GTTGCAAGGCTTTCGAAGAATGTACTCTTTTCTACTATTTCCTTAGTTTACGTAGAAACATTAAGAAACACTCCTTTATTGATTCAAATTATATTCTGGCAAATTGTTTTTCTAAAACTACCGAGAATAACAGAGGCCATCACTTTTGGTAATACAGTTGTAATATCAAATAGAGGAGTTCTGCTTCCATACGCAGCGTCTACTGACAACGGAAACGGCACCGCTTGGGTTTACATTGTCTGCATCTCATTAGTTTTGTCTTTGATAACGAGTTTCCTGATAAATAAACGAGAAGATATACAGGGGAAAGTCGTTCAACTTTATAATTACAGATTAGGTGGCAATTTGATAGGAATAGTGCTTTTCCTGTTCCTAACAGTTACATCATATTTTATCCTTCAGAAACCCTTCGCGTTAGATCTTCCAACTCTATACCAAAACGATAAGGGAACTTTTCTGCAATCTGGAGGCTTCGAATTTACACCTGAATTCGGGGCTATTTTGTTCGCTCTCGTAATGTACACGGGAACTTTTATAACTGAAATAGTAAGAGGAAGCATACAGTCTCTGCAAAAAGGACAAACAGAAGCTGCCCAGGCGATAGGATTAACAAACTATCAGACTATGACTCTAATTATCCTGCCACAAGCACTTAGGTCTATAATACCTCCTTTAACAAATCAGTATTTGAATCTTACAAAAAATTCCAGTCTTTCCGTAGTGATAGCATATCCAGAAATATTCATGGTCTCCAGAACTATAATGAACAACTCCGGGCGTGCCTTACCTGTATTCTTTTTGATACTTTTCACTTATCTGTCCCTCAGTCTGATAATTTCATTAATAATGAATATTCTAAATAAACGGGTCACAAGGATCGGTACGTAAATGAACAGCCGTACAGTCAAATGGACAATAGATACTTTTTTTGGGTCCGTATTTAATACGGTAGTAACCTTATTTAGCTTATTATTAATCGGCTACTTAACAATTAGCTTAATAGGATTTGCTGCTAATGCTGAATGGGAGGTAATCAAAGTTAACAGACGCCTTCTTTTAATAGGTAGGATGCCACCTGAACACGAATGGAGAGTTTGGGCTATTTTATGGTTAGCTTGCTTCTTAGTATTTTCATCAATTCGCACCTGGTCATTACCATCCAAGAAGGACCTTTTATTTATAAGTGCTGCCGTTATTGCTGTATCTGCGATATTTACCACTTCATCAAAAATAACTCTTGTTTCAGCAACCTTAATTATATGTGGAACTTCATATCTATTCGGGTTTTTTATTACTACCAGCGTACATGAAAAAAGATACAAGAACTTTCTCGTTACTTTATGGATACTACTTTTACCTTTAATATTCTCAATACTACTTGTAGGTGACAGCCCCAAACCCACCCTTTGGGGCGGATTCTTATTAAACATAATACTGGCGTCTATAGCCGTAGGATTCGGATTCCCACTGGGCATACTGTTCGCCATCGGACGGGCAAGTTCTCTTCCAGTAATCAAGGTGACCTGTACTATCTATATAGAAACAATAAGAGGAGCTCCATTAGTCGCCTGGTTATTACTCGCATGGTTTGTACTACCAAAATTTCTCCCGGGATTCTGGGGATTAAACGATATAAGTGTTGTAGTAAGAGCGATGATTATTCTGACGGGTTTTACCAGTGCTTACACAGCTGAAGTTATAAGAGGTGGTCTTCAATCTATACCCAAAGGGCAAATAGAAGCTGCCGACAGCATAAATCTTGGTTATTTTACAAAGATGTTCTCCATAGTTTTGCCACAAGCGATCAGAGTTGTATTACCTGCTTTAATTAGCACATTCATTGGAGTATTCAAGGATACTTCACTGGTCTTCATACTTGCTTTAACTGATATTCTGCAGGTAGGAAGGATAATTCCTGAACAAGAACCGGAGTTTTTTGGAAGACAGTTGGAAGCACTGTCTGTGGTGGCATTTTTATTCTGGATTGTAGCTATTGGTTTATCAAATCTCAGCAAAAAAGTTGAAAGATCTCTTGGGATAGGAATCAGATAATACGGGGGGTTAATCTTATGTCAGAAAAGATACAAAAACATATAGGTGATGCAATAATAAGTGCATCAGAAGTTACCAAGTCGTTTGGTCAATTTCAAGCACTACGAGGTATAAACGCAACAATCTATGAACAAGAGGTTGTAGTTATACTGGGACCATCCGGTTCAGGCAAATCAACTTTCATCCGAACTCTTAATAGACTTGAGCCACACGATTCTGGAGAAATAGTTGTTGATGGCATTCAATTAAACGACGACGTTAGAAATCTTCAAAAGGTAAGATCCAACGTTGGTATGGTTTTTCAGCAGTTCAATTTATTTCCTCATCTATCCATACTAAGAAACATAACATTAGGCCCACAGAAAGTGAAAGGCCTCAAACGAGGAGAGGCCGAAGACATTGCTATGTCGCTATTGAATAGAGTTGGCATACCAGAACAAGCCGATAAATTTCCAAGCCAATTATCAGGAGGTCAACAACAAAGAGTAGCCATTGCAAGAGCTTTGGCCATGCAGCCAAAAATCATGTTGTTTGACGAACCCACCTCTGCGCTTGATCCTGAAATGATAAAAGAAGTCCTTGATGTTATGACAGAACTGGCAGAGTCAGGAATGACAATGATTTGTGTAACACACGAGATGGGATTTGCAAGAGAAGTAGCTGACAGGTTCTTGTTCTTCGATGAAGGCAAAATAGTAGAAGAGGGCACTCCTGAACATTTCTTCAATAACCCTCAAGAGGAAAGAACAAAACTATTTTTGAGTCAGATATTGTAGTCAGCCGATAACGAGTCATTGACAATATCCGCTGTATCTTTCACTGCAGTACTCGGCATTTCCATTTACAATCGTAAGTAAAACTTTGAGATCCTTCAGTTGTTCAGGTTTTATTTGCATTGGGTCATCTGAAGCAACTATCAAATCTGCAAACTTCCCTTTCTCTAAGCTCCCAATATGTTCGTCCATAAACAGGGAGTAAGCCGATCCCATAGTCATAATTCTCAATGCCTCTTCCACAGATAATGACTCACCTCTTAACCAGTCCTTAGCTTCACACAAATATTCATTATCAAAAAAGGGCATTTCGTTCCGGGTTACAAGACTGTAAAGATCCAAAAACGGTGTAGATATACCCCACGACTCATCACTATGATAGGCAACATTCAGACCGGGGTTAGAATCTATTAAAGATCTCCAAGGATTTATCCATGAATGAGCCTTTTCCTCTAAAACATAATTGTTGGTTCTTATAATTTTACTTGGATGTACAGACAAAGCATTTTCAATAAAACAAGCCTTCGAGTCCCATATCACCGGAAGTACGCCAATATCCCCATACCGCGATAAAAGTTCTGGACGAATATACATATTATGTTCCATACGATGTCTTAAAATGTTTTCTTTACCAGACAGCAATTTATCAAAAGTATCCAATGAATTTTCCACCGCTAAATCACCTAAAGCATGAACAGCCACCTGATACCCGTTTCCCTGTAATTCTATGAGTGAATTGTACAAACGATCAGGCTTCACTAAAAGATTGCCATTTGGGGATCTATGGGATGCATTTGGTATCGAGAACGTAAACGCCGGCAGCATGCTGCAAGTCCATCCATCTGTGAATATTTTGACCCCTGGTATACGCATCATATGAGAAGGATCGAGGTCCACTGGATAATCCAGGTACCAATCACCCAAGCTTCTACCACAAGCGTCACTGTATGATAAATAAAGACTGGTTCTAATTTTCAAAAGCCCGCTATTGCCAAACGCTCTTAAAGGCTCTATTACGGAAGGCCCAACTGACATGTCTGCCATGGAAGTTATGCCATTAACAAGTCCATATTCTTGTGCCTCTTCAAGTGTTTTATCACCACCCACAATGGCTTCGCTTAACAGATGATTGTGTGCATCCACAAATCCCGGGAGAACTGTTTTACCTTCCACATCCATAACAATAGTATTATCACCTGCCAGAACCATCACATCCTCTACTGAACCTACCAACATTATTCTCCCCGCACTGATCGCCAGTGCCTTTGCCTTCGGCAAATCGGGATTCATAGTTATTACGTTGGCGTTAATAAGAATCTGATCTGCGATCTTTGTTTCAGATAGAAAATCAGGCTTTTGTATTTTCTCAGTAGTTGGTATCAGATCTCCATTCAGGGAGGTGTCTGAATTATCACAATTTAGTACCGAAATCAGTACAAACGAGAAAATAAAAACGGTTTTAGCAGTATTGAACATAAAGACAGTTTAACACCTAAAAACCTCGGTTGGAAAACGAAAAAACATCAATAGTTTCGCTTGGAAACAGCATATATCTAGTTAATATAGTAATGCTCTTTGTTCTCTTCAACAACAACTGTACGATTGGCATTCACTTTAGTTAGTTCCTGAATTAATCCACTCGGCCAATTAATTACTATCCGATCAATTTCGGTGTTCAGTCCTAATCCACACAACAGGTCTATCCCATTTCCTCCTAAATATCCGGATGAATTTGTGATTTCAAATATCTGCTGTAGAGTGCCGGCCGTCACCTTTACTCTAGAACCTATACCGTAACTATTACTTTCTGAACCAACTAATTTAATTTTGACCCAATTATTTTCACTTCCTATGTTATTCCGATAAAGTACATTTTCTTTGTCAGAGTTAACAACATATAAATCTACCCCACCGTCATTGTTGTAGTCACCAATCGCAGTTCCTCTCCCGACTCCCATATCACCTACCCCTGCAATTTCAGTAACATCCTCAAAGGAACCATCTCCAGTATTCCTATAGAGAATGTTGGGTTCATGTGCCGGTTTACCATCTGGAATACCGTCCTCGGCGGAAAAGCCAATTATCCCGTTAGTCGCATATATGTCTAGATAACCATCATTATCAAAATCAATAAACCCTGTAGCCCAACCAATATTAATGTCAGCAACACCAAGATCCTCGGCGACTTCACTAAATGTGCCATCTCCGTTATTTTTCCAGAGATAATTCTCATCGTAGTTAGTCCAGTATATATCTAGCCAACCGTCTTTGTTGTAATCGCCGGCGTCGATACCCATACAATCAGCAGGTATTAGTAATCCTGCCTCCAATGTAACGTCTACAAAACCGTCATTAAGATCGTTCCGGTAAAGAGGACTTATACCATCGTCATTACAATCTATTAAGTCCTGATCACCATCATTGTCATAATCAAACCAAAGTGAAGAATAGGTCATTCCAGTAGATTCAAATTCGTGGCCAAAATAACTGTCAAAATAACTGTACGAAGATGTACCTTCAGTATGTCTTTCGTCCAGAGATATCAGACCTGACTGTATAGAGACATCCTTAAATGTTCCATCTCCGTTATTTTTGTATAAAACATTGCCATCCCACCAACCCTGACCCGGCTCTCCGTATACCCCGTAATTAGTAACATACAAATCCAGATGGCTATCAAGATTGTAATCCACCCAAGCCGCTCCAGTGCCATGCGATCTGTAATCTACACCTGCAGATTTGGCAATTTCAGAAAATATTCCATTGCCATCGTTACGGTAAAGCAGATTTGGTTCATATGCTTCATTGTCCTCATATGACCATTTATCCTGACTATGACAAACCACGTACAAATCTAGATCACTATCATTGTCGTAGTCTCCCCATGCAACACCGTAAGAATTGCATCTTCCCTGTACACCAGATTCATCTGTGACGTCCTCAAAAATACCGTTTCCGTCATTGCGGTAGAGCAAGTTCTCCTGTATAGACGCCACATAAATATCAAGATCGCCATCGTTGTCATAGTCAGCCCAAGAGGCTCCGGGACCAAAATTAAACTTGTGATCCTGTAGTGGACCACCTAAAACTCCGGCTTCATGAATCACATTTGTAAACCAGGTATCAGCCTGAGCGGCAGACGTGTCTTCGACGACATCACTTCGAACAAGATCGTCTTCAGTGTTTCCACAGGCTATTGTAAAGATAACAATACAAATAAGTATTGGAGTTATTTTGTTAAAACTGATCATGGGGACCTATTCCAGTTGATACCAGCCGTCGTCTAAATTGTTGAACCGTCTAACTAATTCGTCCACTGCTTTATCACTAAGATAGTTTTGGGATTCAGCCATACTAATATTAGATTGAAGATGCCTTAGATTACGAGTTCCCACAATAGCTGTGTTCACAGCAGAGTGCGCTAAAACAAACCCTAGAGCCAACTCTATGCGATCAGAAGTGGCTTCAGGAATTGGTCCTCCCTCAATCATTAATTTGGCCCTCCTGAAATATTCATCGGCATAGGCAGATGGACTGACTTCAGGACCCCAAGCACCGTTGGCAATAGGGCGTTTTGCAATAACACCCATGTTGTTCACTGCAGCTATCTCGAATAGCTTGGACCTAGCGTGTTGCTCGACCAAATTGAAACTTGTCTGCAATGTATCAAAAACTCCCGTATTTATTGCATATACAGCATCCTCGTTATCTCCACTGTAGCCTATGAAACGCGTCTTACCAGAATCTCTGGCTCTGACAAGAGCTTCTATTACTTCACCTTTTTTCAAGATATCGATACTGCAAGAATGAAGTTGAACTAAATCCAAATAGTCAGTATTCATACGCTCTAAACTACGATCTATACTGTCTTCTATGGTTTTTGCAGTCCAAGCTTCTCCTGTATATGAACCAGTAATATGACCACATTTTGTGGCTAGTGAATATTCATTCCTTCTATGAGACACTGTACGTCCGATAAGCTCTTCACTTATGCCGTAACATGCAGCTGTGTCTAAAAAGTTTATGCCGCTGTCCAGCGCAGAATTAACCAAATGCTCCACATCGGCCACTTCCTGCATTGTAAGCCTTCCAATTTCGGCCAAACCCATACCCAATCGACTAATTTTCAAACCTGTTCTTCCAAGAATTGTAGTTTCCATATTGGTATCCTTTCCGGGAAATTTCGTGCCAAATATTATTGACCTATCCAGTCAGTTAAATATGATTATAGATCACTCTATAATACCACCTTACCTGTAATTAAATGGCAAATTCAATATTTCGGACGGAGTGTGTAAAGTCACATTTGCTTCTGTAATCGTAACTTCTTCTCCTTTACTTGCCGGACCCCAAACTGCATGACATGTAAAACAACCAGCGGAGTTACCTGCCTTTATATCCGAAGGACTATCACCAATTACGACAGAGTTTTCAGCATCAGAATTTAAAGTGCTTAACGCTAATAATACCCCTTCAGGATCCGGTTTATATCTAACCACATCTTCAAATCCCACCCCGGTAGAAAAGAGTTCGATTATGCCCAACTCTTCCAATTCCTTTGATGCACCCACAGGGAATCCGTCCAGATCTAGAATCCAATTTTTTTGAGTTACTATACCGAGTTTTATTCCTGACCGATGAAGCTCAGTCAAAACATCTTTGACTCCAGGGTATAGCGTGACCAAACCTGGCGCCTTGTTCCAATAAGCCGATCTATATAAATGCAAAAGGTCAACTCGCACGCCCTCTCCAACCTCAAGTTCGTGGAATGCTTCAGCAAGTTGTCCGCCCCGAACCCTAACAGATCTTGAAAATTCTGAACCGGATATGTGTTGAATACCAACCGATTTAAAAACAAGGTCAATAGCATTATCTATCGCTATAGAGGAATCTATTAAGGTATCATCCAGGTCGAAAAGTGCAGTAGATATACTCAAACTTTCACTCCGATTTAACTTAAATTTTCTTGACAAAAGATTCAATTCTATTTAAAGCTTCTAGAATGTTTTCTGTGGAATTTGCAAAAGATAATCGAATATAGTCTTTACCGAATTCTCCAAAAGATTCTCCATTTAGGGAAGCAACACCAGCTTTTTGTAATAAATCATCTGCAAATGTTTTGCTTGATAGACCTGTCCCTTTTATGTTTGGGAATACATAGAAAGCTCCTTTTGGAATTTTACATGATATGCCATTAATTTGGTTCAATCCATTTACAATTGTGTTTCTTCGGTTTTTGAATTCTAGGACCATTTTATTTGCTTCTTCTTGTGAACCTGTTAATGCCTCAATTGCAGCAATTTGAGTGAAACTAGCAGTACATGAAACACTGTTTGTCATTAATCTAGAAATTGGCTCTACCAACGGTATTGGCATTATTCCATAACCTATTCGCCAGCCGGTCATTGCATAAGTTTTAGAAAATCCATCCAATATTACAGTTCTTTCTTGTAAACCTGGGAATTTAGTTATGCTTTGATGAGATCCTTCATATAAGTATCTGGAATATATTTCGTCAGATAAAATAATCAAATCTTTATCAATTGCTACCCTTGCTAATGCTTCAAGGTCAGAATTAGGAATAACACTGCCACAGGGATTGTTTGGGGAATTAATGATTATCATTTTAGTATTATCTGTAACTTGATTAATGACTTCGTCTATATCAAAACTAAAATCTAATTCTTCATGTAATTTCATAGGAACAGGAGTGCCTCCAGCGAAATTAATCATAGATTCATATATAGGGAACCCTGGGTTTGGATATAAAACTTCATCACCTG
>CAZNWQ010000053.1:0-9024 GCA_964576965.1 uncultured Dehalococcoidia bacterium | reverse complement strand
CTGACAGTTGCACTACATCAATGCCACAATATTCCACTATTCCATTAACCTCTTCTACTGATTGATTAGCGAATACACCTACCCACAACACTCTTTCGGCCCTGTTTCCAATTTCTGTGGATTCTATTATATTTTTTGCCTCGTCTGTCCCCACACATCTCCTACTGTTTGGCTCGAAAACAATACCAACAAAATCTGCTCCTGCATCTACTGCTGCTTGAGCATTTTCTACTTTGCTGATACCACAAATTTTTACTTTAGTCATATATTGTCTACCTAAACTGAACTCAGACCATGAATCCTAAATGCCTTTGAGCAATTCTGCAACTTTATTTCCCGGATTATCCGAAGTTACCAAAGCTTCTCCTATTAACACTGCGTCGACTCCTATATTGCCTAAGCGTATAATATCCTCTCGAGAATGTATGCCACTCTCGCTGACAATTATTTTCCCGCCAGGAACCATAGGAGCAAGTTTCTCGGTCACGGAGATATCAGTTTGAAAAGTTCTCAAATCGCGATTGTTTATACCTATAATCTCAGCTCCCGCTATTAGTGCTATTTCTAATTCTCTTTCATCATGAACTTCCACCAGCGCCTGCACCCACAATTTCTGGCATTGCTTCAAGAGTTCCGACAGTAAATCAGGAGATAAAATAGCTACTATCAAAAGAATTGCATCTGCTCCATAAGCCCGTGCTTCATATACTTGATACTCGTCAAACACAAAGTCTTTCCGTAAAACAGGCAGTTTTTTGTCTAGCAGGCTCTTTTTTACTGCTGCCATATGGTCTAAGCTACCTTGGAAATGAGCCGTTTCAGTTAAAACTGATATTGCAGCTGCACCATTGTCAGCATAAGATCTGGCCAGAACAACTGGATCGTAATTAGAGCGGAGGAGACCTTTCGACGGTGACGCCTTCTTTGTTTCAGCTATCAGCCGAGTGCTGCCTCCCATTAAAGATCCGGAAAGGTTGAGAGGGGTGGGCATCAATTTTATAGCTTTTTCTAATTCATCAAAAGGTTTCTCGACCTTGGCATTCTGAAGTTCCTCTAGTTTACTGTCTACAATAGTATTTAAAATAGTCACCGTTAATTCCTCGTAACCTATGCCGAAAGTTTTTGACTAGTTTTCACAAAATCACGCAAAGTAGTCAAGGCACAACCACTATCTATAGACTCAGCAGCTAAACCAACGCCGTCTTCCAAGCTATTGGCTTTCTCACCTATCAAAAGTGCTGCTGCTGCATTCATCAGAACTACATCTCGATAAGGCCCTTTCTCACCAGATAAAACACTGTTAAGCGCAAAAAGGTTTTCCTCGATTGTATTAACCTTAATCGCTTCTGGAGAAACCCTACCGAATCCTAAGTCTTCAGGAGATATTTTATAGGCAGAAATACGGCCATCGCTCAATTCCCAAACATTAGTATCTCCACATATAGATATTTCGTCCAAACCATCCTGACTGTTAACCACTAAAGATTTCTGAGAGCCCAAAATATCTAGAACTGCAGCCATTTTCTCTCCTAGTGCCTCATCTGCCACACCCAGAACTTGTCTGCTCACACCAGCCGGGTTTGTCAATGGTCCTAGTATATTGAATACAGTTCTTATACCTATTTCTCTCCGATGGGGACCAGCATATTTCATAGCAGGGTGGAAAATTGGAGCAAACATAAATCCTATCCCCACATCTTCTATGCATTTCCTGACTCCGTCAGGATCCAAGTCTATTTTCACTCCCGATGATTCTAAAACATCAGCGCTACCACACGCGCTTGTGATAGATCTGTTCCCGTGTTTGGCAACCTTCAAACCCGCTCCAGCCACCACTAACGCAGAAATGGTAGAAATATTAATTGTGTTGGATCCATCTCCTCCGGTGCCACAAGTATCAACGACTTTTAAATCCTGATTCAACTTAACCTGTAACGCCTTACTTTGCATTACGCGTGCCATGCCGGCTATTTCTTCTGATGTTTCACCCTTGATTCTAAGTGCAGTAACGAAAGCCCCAAATTGTGATGGCAATGACTCTCCAGTCATTATCTCTTCCATTACTTTACCCGCTTCCAGTTCGGAGATGTCGTGACCCTCTACGAGCTTAGATATTGCTTCTTGAATCATGTCATTACCTCTATTTTTTACTAGAGCTCAGTGCAAACATAAATAAATCTGGTGATTTCACTAAACAAGTTCACATATTCAGAAAATTCTTTAACAGATCTTTCCCGCACAAAGTTAAAATTGATTCTGGATGAAATTGCACACCTTCAACTTGATATGTTTTGTGTTTTACTCCCATTATCAATCCATTATCTGTCCAGGCAGTAATTTCCAGATCCTCAGGCAAATCCTCCTTATATAAAGCAAGAGAATGATATCTTATTGCCTGGAACGGATTCGGCAGACCCTGAAATAAGCCTGTACCATAATGATGAATCATGGATGTTTTACCATGCATTATCTCCCCAGCCCTATCCACAGTACCCCCGTATGCATAACCTATACACTGGTGACCCAAACAAACCCCCAGTATGGGAACTCTCCCCTCAAACAGTCTAACCAAATCATTTGATATTCCTGCCTCTTTAGGGGTGCATGGTCCTGGAGAGATAACTATCTTCTCGGGATTCATTTTTTCCACTTCAGATAAAGTAATTTGGTCATTACGATATACGACAACTTCAGCACCCAATTCAGAAAGATATTGATATAAGTTGTAGGTAAAACTATCGTAATTATCTAATAATAGAATCATCTCTTTATCACAACAACAAAACAAACTAAAATCTTGTGGATCATTTTACATCTAGGACGACTACTTTGGAAGATGCTGCTCAAACGTGCAAGAGGTTAAATAAAAGCTATAAATCCGAGTATATTCTCACTTCAAATTAGTTACATAATCTCGCTACTGAACTCTTTGGGCTTGCCATTAAAAATAATTTTGCCCTTTCTCAATACCACAACTTTGTCAGCATATTCTTTGGCTAAATCTATATCGTGAGTCACCACTAGTATCCCTTTTCCTTCTGAAACCAACTGTTTGAGTAACTTGAAGTAATTATGTTTTGTAAAAACATCCAACAAGCTTAAAGATTCATCTAACAACAAAAAGGGTTTTTCCTGCGCCAAGCAAAATGCCAACCAAACTCTTTGCTTTTCTCCGGCAGACAGTGTTGTGAATTGTCGATCCTCCAAATCACTAATGCCGCATTTTATTATGGCTCTATTAATCAATTCAGTGTCCTGATTTGATAACCGCCAAGTGATAGTACTGCCAGATTTAAATCTGGACAAGGCTGTTATTTCTTTAACCTTCAGTTGAACTGGGTCAGATATCTCTTGCGGCAAAATGGCAATAAGGTTCTTAGCATCCTTATTTACAGCATTAATTTTAGTATCATCACTTCCTTGAAGATATATACTACCTCCAGACGGAACATTACTACCAGTGATAAGGCTAAATAAAGTACTCTTGCCAGAGCCGTTAACGCCTAACAAGCAGGTAATGCTACCCGTATCAATCTGCATATCAACACCTTTTAATATCTCATTATTCGAGACCTTAAATGACGCATTTTCTATTACTATTCTCATAATATACGCCTGGCAATAAATATCATAAGGGGAGCACCAATAAAGGTTGTAACCATACCAACTGGTATCTCTGAAGGCATAAAAAGCAGTCTCGCAACTTGATCAGCATACAATACAACAATTGCCCCTATAGGCGCTGACGATAATGTTAGGAGGCGTGAGTCATTTCCTACGAATGTCCTGGCAATATATGGTGTCAACAAACCCACAAAACCCACCAAACCCCCAATTGCCACTGCACACCCTGATAAAATAGCTGCCGACGCAATAGCAACTATCCGCGTACGCTCTGGGGAGCCTCCAAGGTTACTAGCAATCTCATCACCTAAGGCCAAGATGTTTAATCTTCCTGAGACTCCTAAAGCCAGTACCATCCCAATCAAAATAAATGGTAACGCAGATATAATTTCATGCCACCCTCGATTGGCAAAACTTCCACTTATGAAGACTAACGACTGTTGTGTAAAAACTCGTGAATGAACGAGTATCCCAACAGACACTGACACACTTAGAGCAGAAACAGATATACCTATAAGCGCTAACTTTGCCTGGCCAATTTCTTTCCTGGAGGACATCATTGATATGAAAACTGAGCCCACGAGAGCACCCAATACTGCACAACCAAATAGACCAAACCCGGAAGTAGTTATTATTCCTGCCAATACCAATGCCTGAACTATAGCTGCGCCTCCAGCTACACCAAAAATGTGAGGGTCTCCTAATGGATTCCTCGTTGACAATTGAATCATGACTCCTGAAACACCTAATGTCATTCCGGCTAATATCGCGGCCATCACCCTTGGCACCCTGATATCCCAAATAATGATGCTGGTTGGACCATCTTTCCCGTGGAGCACAACATCCACAAAGGATCCAATGCTGATATTAGTTGGTCCAAAGAAGACACCTGAGAAAATTCCAAAAACCAAGAGAATACATAACCCTCCGAAGATAAGGGTTAGATTATTCCGTATTGAACTCTGATCAGAAATGCGACTTTACCCCTTTGCAAAGGGATCAATTATACCCGATTTAAGTTCTGTGCATAAGAGACATTTTATATCCACAGATCCCTCAAAATACCAACCTCTTTGAACCTAAACGATTAGAAAATCAAGTCAGAGCAATAAACGATTCAATCCTAATCAGTGGGGTCCTCGCTCTATTCAAACTCCATATCCCCAATAATCATTGCGAGTTCCTCTATCGCATCAACTATCCTGGGACCCGGTGCCTGTAGAAACAAATCTACACTAACCTCGCTAACCCTACCATTAGCAACAGCATCAAGTCCTGCATATCCAGGAATCCTAGGTAACATAGTAGATAATCTGGGCGCAGGTTCTGGAGCCGGGCTTATAGTTAATATTACATCTGGGTTGGTTTTTATAGCCTGTTCTGAAGAAAATAAAGCATATCCTGGATAAGGTCCGGATTCACTAAGATCAGAGGCAACGTTAGAAAGATTCAAAGCCTCTACTATAGCCCCCGCATATGAATTAGGCAGCGCGGCGTAAAGATTCCTATCTGCATCTGATATGAGAATCAATAGATTCCTTGACTCATCAAATCCGGTCACTGCGACATTTATACGATCCTGCATCTCTGCCGCTACTTCCTCAGCCTTGTCTTCTTTATCTATTGCCTTACCTAACAAAATCAAACTGTCTTTAACGTCTTTTACGGAAGCAGCTCTGACTGCGACGATTGGCGCACGGGTGCTAGCTAACATATCTGCCATGTGGCCTTGCGTAAGCGCCTCTATTACTATTAAATCTGGTGTCAGTTCAATTATGGTTTCAATGTTTGGATTATAGGCTCCTCCCACTGAGGGTAAAGCTTCGATCGACGGTTCCCATTTTGAGCCACTGTCACGACCGACAGCTTTTCCTCCAACTTTATACAGCATCTCCATAGCTGTCGGGCTGATACCTATTATCCTTTGGGGTTCCTTATCTATTTCTATTTTCCTGCCTAACAAATCTGTCAAAGTTAAAGGGTAGGCTTCGGCTACCAATGGAGCCTCGGTGGCCATAGCAGTATCAACAGAAGTTGTTTTTTTATTATCTACGGAATCCTCACCTGTATTACAGGCAAAAACGAACACTAACATCAAAGAAATGGTGAACAAAAATCTAATCTTAAACATGCGAAAATAAAATCCTTATAATCAATTTCGATTCACACAACGACACATGATTGTGCGAACATTCACAATAATAGTGTCAAAAAAATATATTTCAAGTAAATCAAATTATCATTTATATTTACTAAATCGGAGGCACTAAGCGTAAACAGTTACTAAGCATTTAACAATACCCGGAACAGTTCCTTATAGCGTATTTTACTTACGATATACGTAACATAATCACCTGCCAAGCTGTCTCGGAAGCATCCGTTATTATATTTGACCTAGCCTGAATAACCGATTAAAATGTTGGCTCTCACATTTATTAATGCCGATTGGTGTAGTGGTAGCACACGTGTCTCTGGAACACGGAACCCTGGTTCGAATCCAGGATCGGCAGCCACTATTAATGCCTGAGTTTCTTCAGTTGTGAAGTAGTTAAAGTGTTAGTTTTTGTCAAATTTACAATCTAAGCTAGGGGAATCCAATAAACATTAGAAGCGTTCCTTACCACTGGTGGGTAGTTGCTTTGGCCACCATCGCTATGTTAGCTGACGGCATCGTCATACAAAGCATCCCCGTTTTGTACCCATTCATTAGAGATGATTTGGGACTCACGAGAGCCCAAGTGGGCCTCATAACTTCTGCCATTATGGGAACCAGCATGATTACGGTTGTTATAGGTGGCTGGCTATCAGACACATGGGGTGCTAAGAAGATATTAGTTATCGTAATGCTATATATAGCAATAGCAGTACTAACTCTCAGTCTTATAAATTCTTTTTGGACAGCACTTCTTGCCGGCTTGCTAATTGGTATAGGAGTAGGTCCTTTCTATCCCCTAACATCTAAGCAAATAATAGACTGGCTGCCACAGAAAACCCGCGCTCTTGGAATGAGTATTAAGCAAACCGGCCCTCCTGTAGCCGGTGCCATAGCAGCCGTAACCTTACCTAGTATAGCCATCGCCACAAACTGGAGAATAACTACCATAATAATGTCCGTCGTTATTCTGGCATTAACCTTTGTTATATTTTTTTGCTATAAGGACAAAAGCCAAGTTACCAAAAGAGAAACAAAAATATCATTACATAGCTTTCTGGATATAGGCAAAAATAGAACCCTAATGATCTTAACTTTATGGGCTTTTTGTATGGTCGGTTTACAACAAACCGTAGTATCTTATTTAATCCTCTACCTAGTTGAGGACTTAGAATATTCAACCGTAATGGCAGGTGGTTATCTGAGCATTTGTCTAATGGCAAGTGTAATTGGCAGAATATTTTGGGGTGGAGCAAGCGACTTGTTATTCAGAGGAAGCAGAAAAGTTACTCTTGCCGGTATAGGATTATTAGGCATGATAGGGCTTCTTGCACTAAGCTTTATGGAGCCGACTTCAAGCAAGATATTGGTGATATTGGCCGTATCCATAATAGGAGCTAGTGCCATGTCTTGGCCAGGCATATTTACAGTCTATGTTGCCGAGATATCCGGTGCAGAACGTAGCGGTACCGCAATTGGATCTACCAATGCTATTGTCAGAATAGGCATAATTATTATGCCGCCGCTATTTGGTCATTTAGTAGATACTACGAATTCCTATTACGCAGGTTGGCTTGTAACATCCATCATAGCAATCGTTTCAACTTTGATCATGTTGGCATGGGCCAAGGATCCAAATCAGGGCGACAATCTAGTTTCTAGATAACGAAACACAAATTCTTTATATGCCTTTTTGTCTTGTTCATAAGCCTGTGCATGATCACAGCCGTCAACAAACAAACTTACGCTGTCCTTCGGAGACGCCTGTAATATTTCCTCTGCATGACTGAAAGGAATCCGTTTACCTGATTTACAGTGTATTATTGCAATAGGGTACTGAATATCCCCTACATACTCCACCGGAGCCACCTTAGATACATCCGCGTCTTTGAATAATTTACCCATCATTATCAAACCAGGCTGTAAAATGCCAGCAGCCCAAGAAGGAATAGGAGTTCTGTCCGCTGTTTCTTGTCTTATCAAGCTGACAATATTTGCAAATGCACCGTCCGCAATAACTCCTTTAATCAAGGGGTCTTGAGATGCCGTCATTAATACTATTGCTCCTCCTAAACTTGTTCCCCCTAACACGATCGGAGTGCCTGATGCCTTTGCTTTAGTAAATGCTATAGCTCCTAGGAGATCTCTATGTTCGTAAGCACCCCCACCAATGGGTACTTTGTCAGATTCGCCATGCCCCCTCAAGTCGAACATGAGTACGGAATATTCCTCCTTATACAATGACGCTAAGAATTCCATATTCCCAGCCCTGGTACCGTCTATGCCGTGAACCCAAATAACCGTGGCTCTCGCATTATCGTGTGGTATCCACCAACCTCTTAAATCTATTTCTTCTTCATTCAGAGGACTAAACACTACAGATTCGTAGTCTTGTATCCCAAAATTGTGCGGTCTTTGGCTGTCATCAATTGCATTTTGATTCGCAACAAGTGCTATATCCACTACAACCCAACAAACAATCAAGTATGCAAATAGCAAAACCACTGACAAGGCTAACCCGAATATGGTTAGTGTCTTCATGTTTTCTAAGCTCCTAAATGGACTCTTTAGGCTTATTTGCTATACGCCCACTAAGCGTTATCATGACCTGCCAAGTACAATTGTCTATTTAATGATAAGTGGCCGATATGTATGCCAAAGTGTTCAACGGTATGCAACACATGCCACCTAACAGGTTCGTCTTTCTCATAGGAACGAACTGCAGGTACAATCTTATCCAGTGCGGATGATGACAGACTCTCGAAAACTTTTTGAGTATCAGCATCCACCTCTTTTAAATAATCAAGTAGGTTGTCCAGAGTGACTGAACTTGGAACGAATTCGGACTCCCGGTCTCTATTCACATCAATGCCTCCGGCTATTTGATGAATGCGAAATCTTTCTGCGCCTAATACGTGTATCATAAGCACTGATGCTGAGTTGGTTTCCCCTTCAATTGGACACCAAATCAATTCATCCTCAGACATATCCACAATTATGTCCCGCATTTGTTGATGTGCTGATTTAAAAAGTTCTATATAAGTGTTAATCTCAGAGGACAAAGCCTACCTCCACTATAATATTGTTAACATCCGAGAGTATATTTCTTAAAATTGATAGAATGGCTACTGGCTCAACTGATAACTGCGATCCACTAGCACAAGGTTAATCCGCTAGAATTATATCCAGTTCCTCCATCTCTGCGTCAGTAAGGTCCCAGTCAGATGCCTTAACATTAGCAGTAACTT
>CAZNWQ010000052.1:0-9071 GCA_964576965.1 uncultured Dehalococcoidia bacterium | reverse complement strand
GCCAATAATTGCAAGGATATATCTTTTGCATCTCTTTTAGACATAGAGCTATGAGATTGTAATACTTCTTGCATATGAGTCTCAATATTTACCAGAGGATTCAACGCGCTCAAGGGTTCTTGAAATATCATAGCCATATCCTTACCTCGGATTTGGCGCAATTCTTCGTAACTTAATTCCAATATATTTAAGTTTTCAAAATATACAGATCCGCTCTTAATCACACCTGGTTCAGGTATGAGCCTCATAGCAGATAAAGCCGTTGCTGATTTCCCGGATCCACTCTCGCCAACAACCCCCAAAATGCTTTTTTCATACAAGCTAAGGTTTATACCATTAACAGCCTTTACTTCGCCTTCTTTGGTATAAAAAGAAGTAGATAAATCTTCTATACGCATTATTATATTTCTATTACTTTCCAAGTTGACCACTCTTTCTTATACGAATCCTAGGCACGCTAGTTGACATAACATATATAGGGCGAAGTTGCCTGACAAGTATATAATCTAAACCTCTATCAAAGACAGTTCTTCCCGTCCTGTCATTCGTATTATGGATCCGACGAGATTGTCAAATCCCCATCTTCTATATGCTGATACTGGTATGGCATTGTTGTCTGTATATACGTCACTGTCTCCAAAACGATATTCGTGTATGTTCTTATTTAATAAATCTATTTTATTCAGAACCAACAAGGTTGGCTTGCCCTCCAATTGAAGATCCACCAATAAATCATTAACTACTTTTGCGTGTTCCGAGGCATTTTTGTGAGTAATATCTACCACATGTAATATTACGTCTGATTCCTTTAATTCTTCTAAAGTAGCCCGAAATGCCGCAATCAAAGTAGTAGGTAACTTTTGAATAAAGCCAACTGTGTCTGTTAATAAAAACGGCTTTCGTCCGGGAAACGATATACGCCTAGTCACGGGATCCAGCGTGGAAAACATTTTGTCCTCAGCCAAAACAGTGGATTTGGCCAGACTGTTCAGCAAAGTGCTCTTTCCCGCGTTGGTATAGCCAACCAACGATATTACCGGTACGCCCTCTTTACGTCTTTTCTGCTTATAAAGCGATCGATGCTTTCTGACTTTTTCTAAATCATTCTTCAATTTCTGAATTTTAGTCCTTATTATACGTCTGTCAGTTTCTAATTGAGTTTCACCTGGCCCTCTAGTACCTATTCCTCCGCCTAATCTCTCTAAATGAGACCACTGACCTATCAAACGAGGCAATAGATATTCGTGTTGAGCTAACTCAACCTGTAATCTACCTTCATGTGTTTGTGCTCGTAAAGCAAATACATCCAAGATAAGAGCCGTACGATCTATGACCTTAATATCTAATGATTGTTCCAAGTTTCTTTGCTGGGTTGGTGTAAGTTCACCATCAAATATAACCATATCCGCCTGAATATCACGAGATAGTCTGTATATCTCTTCTAATTTGCCTTTACCTACATAATAATGAGTATGTTTTTCTATACGCTGGGAGATAGAACCGACGACCATTGCACCAGCAGATTCAGTCAAAACTGCTAGCTCTTCCAACGAATCTTCCAAGCTCCAATCTTCTTTGGAGCCTTTGAATTCTACTCCTACCAGCAGAGCTTTCTCAGGGCTAATACCGTAGAAAGATGTATTTCTGATACTTTCTACCTCCTATAAACTAAACGCATGTGCGTGTTTTTATGATGGATCAGGAATTTTCCACGCTTCGAGTCTAGCTAAACCTTTATCCAACTGTTTGTCATCTATAGTCAAAGATAATCGTATGTATCCTTCTCCATATTTACCATAACCAGCACCCGGAGTTACAACTATATCCTTTTCCTCTATTAAAAGTGATGAGAAAGGTCCAGATTTCCAGCCGTCAGGAAGTTTGGCCCAAACATACAAACTTGCTTTCGGGACCGAAACTTTCAGGCCTATTTTTGTGAGAGTTTTAATGACTTTATCTCGTCTAGACTGATATATATCATTGTGCTCCTCTATAGCGTCCTGTGGACCCTCCAAAGCTTCAATAGCAGCGTATTGAATAGCTTGTGGTATACCAGAATCCAAATTGGACTTAATAACCATCAGGGCATTTATCATATCAGGGTTACCTACAGCCATTCCTATACGCCAACCAGTCATGTTATAACTCTTAGATAGAGAGTGAAATTCGACACCCACTTCTTTCGCACCTGGTATTTCCAAAAAGCTCATTGGTTTGTACCCATCATAGGAAACTTCTGTATACGGCGCGTCGTGAAGAACTGGTACATCGTGTTTTCTTGCAAAAGCCACCACTTCCTCAAAAAACTCTCCTCCAGCTATGGCACCTGTGGGGTTATTAGGATAATTCAACCATAGAGCCTTAGCTTTGTCCGCAACGGCATCTGGTATAGCATTAAAATCAGGTAGCCAGCCATTTTCCTCCAATAGTGGCATCCAATGGCATTCTCCACCTGCGAATAAAGTGCCTATGGAATATACTGGATATCCAGGATCAGGAACTAGAGCCACATCACCCGGATCTATAAAGCAAAATGCTGCATGACCTATGCCCTCTTTTGCACCAATAAGAGGTAAAACTTCTTTACTTGGATCTAACTCAACATTAAACCGTTTGTGGTACCAATCAGCTATAGATTGCCGTAATTCCGGTAGGCCTTCAGATTCCGGATATCTATGATTGGGAGGATCCTGACTAGCTTCTTGAAGTCTATTTAGAATATTCGCCGGAGTTGGTATATCCGGATCACCTATAGCAAACGTAACTACATCTGCTCCTTCAGCTCTTTTCTGTGCAATTTTTCTACTTATCTCAACGAATAAGTATGGCGGTATCTCTGCAATTCTTCTAGAAAACTTCATTCTTGTGTCCTCCTTAGAAAATTTCTCTAATTTGTTAACATTTCGGTAATTACATCTTCCAACTTGGTTTTTACTGTATGCTCAAACATTCTTAGGGTTAAAGGCAATTCAAGATTAATCTCTATAGCATCAGGTTCTACCAATAATTTACCCTCAATCTTTCCTGACATCACACCAGTAATGTCTAAATGAAACTCGAATTGATCACCAGTCCAATTGTGACTCAAGTCTACAGTTTGTCCAGCAGAAGATGCCATTCCATTGATTTTAGATTCCAATAATGGAATATTGTTTTTGACGTTTTGCAAAGCTTCAGCTTTACCAAGATTGTGTTTAATCGAGGTTTTCAACTAGGCAATTCCCCTCTAAACACTTCTTTAACTGGGCCTTCCATATAAATTGCATTGTGATTATTCCATGTGATTTTAATAGAACCGCCTCGCAGTGCAATGTCTATATCACCATCCATATAGTCATGAAGGGAACTCACGGCAGCTATGGCGCAGGCACCAGTTCCACAAGCAAGTGTTTCCCCCGCTCCTCGTTCCCAAACTCTGGCCTTAACTGATCCTTTTTCCAAAACATTCACTATAGAAAAGTTTACTTTGTTAGGAAATAAGGTGTGATTTTCTACTTTAGGTCCTATCAAATCTAGTGGAAATTCATCCACTGGCATTTCAATAAAAGCTACGGCATGAGGGTTCCCCATAGAAACAAAACTAAGTTCCAATGTATAACCGTCAATTTCTATAGGAAAATCCAATACAGGCCCAGGTGACATATCATCTGAAAGCGTAACCGGTATACGCTCCGGAATGAATTCAGGTTGCCCCATGTTCACTATAGCTTGTACGACTTCTCCAGACTTCCAAATGGGCTCTATAGTTTTAACACCATCCATTGTTTCAACATTTAATGAGGATTTATCTGTGATTGGGAATTCATTTTCAAAACAATATTTAGCCACACACCTTATACCATTACCACACATCTCTGCTTCCGACCCATCAGGATTAAACATTCTCATCCGGACGTCTGCCACTGCGGAATTCATCAACACCAGAAGGCCATCTCCACCTATACCTACGTGCCTCTCTAAGGTTGACAATGCTAAAGCTGACCAGTCCATATCGGCATCACGACCATCGATTACAACATAGTCATTTCCTGCTCCGTGCATTTTCGTGAATTCCATTAGTACTCCCTCCGAATAACGTTTAAACCCTTCAACTAGATTTTACACAGTCAAATCAAATTTAGACAAGTGCTGTTCTATTTTAAAACTTATATCGCTCATAAAATGCACATCATTAACATCAACCCAGTTTATGTTTCTGGATTTTGGCCTTAGCCAAGTATACTGTTGTCTAGCAAATCGATGAGTCAAACTTTTTATTTTCGACACTACATTTTCCAATGAATCTTCGCCTTTTATATAAGAGGCAATTTCTCTATATCCTAAACTGGACATAGCTGAAAGGTCTTCTGTAAAACCCATATCTAATAATTTCCTAACCTCTTCAGGCCAGCCTTGCACTATCATCGCATCAATTCTGGCATCTATCCTACTGTATAGGTCATCCCTATCCATATATAAACCGATTATAATCTCGTCGTAAGAAGTTGAGGCACGTTGCATCGCCTCCGAAAATGGCTTGCCCATTTCGTGACACACCTCTAAAGCCCTAACAACTCTCCTAATGTTCCGATAATCTATTTTGCTCGCGGAAACAGGGTCTCTTAGGTTTAGATCCTTCCATAGCTCCATACTACCTTCTTCTTCGGCTTTCCTAATCATGTCTGCTCTGAAAGAAGGATTGGGTGGTACTGCAGGTGCATGATAACCATCTACCAATCCGAAGAGGTACTGACCTGTTCCACCTGTTATCAAAGGCAATTTCCCTGACTCATGTATGGTAATTATAGATTGACGTGCATCGGCCAAAAATCTTGCAACATTGTATTCTTCATTGGGATCTACAACATCAAATAAATAGTGGTCCACTATATCCATGTCGGTTTTCGAGGGTTTAGCAGTTCCTATATCCATGTATCTGTAGACCTGTCTACTGTCTGCATTAACAATAGCCCCATTGAACAACTGGGCTGTATTCATTGCTACTTTACTCTTACCAATTGATGTAGGCCCAACAATAACTACTATTGGAACAATCGGCGCATTCTTTTTAAAATCAGATGAATTTTCCATCTAACCTATTGCGTATCAAAGTGGAGCAACTTCCCCTGCTTTGTCTATTATATCTTGGAACTTCTGAGCGTCTAAGCTTGCTCCGCCTACTAGTGCCCCATTAATATTTGGCTGACTAAGATAATCTTTAACATTGTCAGCGGTAACGCTGCCTCCATATAATAAAGTTATATTGTCAGCGAAGGTATTATCGTATATAGCAGCCAGTTTTGATCTTATAAATCGCATTATATCTTCAGCTATATCAGACGTGGCTGCCTTGCCAGTCCCTATAGCCCAAACCGGTTCATATGCCACAACCAAATTCACGGTTTTCTCTATACCATTTAAGGATTCCTCCAATTGTGCACCCACCACATGCTCTGCATCACCATTTTCACGTTCATCCAGATTCTCACCCACGCACAAAATTGGAGTTAATTCATGCTCTATTACCGAACGAAGTTTCTTGTTCACTATCTCATTTGTGTCTCCAAAAAACTGTCTCCTCTCCGAATGACCTATAATTACATATTCACAGAAATCGGACAGCATACTGGAAGAAATCTCTCCTGTATAGGCACCTTTTTCTTCGAAGTAGACATTCTGTGCACCTATCTTAATGGACTGACCCTCTAACAGTTTGCTAATTTCTTGAAGGTAAACAAATGGAGGGCATATAACTGTTTCTACGTGTGCATCATCATTAATAGAAGACAGTAGATCTCTAGTAAGTTGCTGTGCCTCGCCAAAATTAGTGTTCATCTTCCAATTAGCAGCTATTAATGTCTTAATCAACTGATCCCTCCTAAACAGATTTATGTGCTATTTTGTTTTACCCTGTGAAGCGACATTTTCCATAGCCTTCTTGATTTCCTCTTGATCTCCCAAAAACTTGCGTTCTAAAACTTCAAATTTATCGCTAAACTTGTACAAAACTGGTACTCCGGTTGGGATATTCAGATTTACAATTTCCTCTTCCGATATATCCTCTAAATATTTTATAAGAGCCCGTATGCTATTACCATGCGCTACAACGAGGATCTTCTTGCCGCTCACCACAGACGGAATTATTTCTGTTTCCCAATAAGGAACTACCCGTTCCACTGTATCCTTCAAAGACTCTACGTTGGGTAGCTTTTCCAGTTCACTATATCTGGGGTCATTCGACGGATGTCTCTTGTCTTTGTCATTCAATGGAGGGGGGGGAATAGAATAACTTCTCCTCCAAATAAGGACTTGCTCTTCTCCATGTACAGAAGCGGTCTCTGCCTTGTTAAGTCCCTGTAAATCCCCATAATGCCTTTCATTTAGACGCCAAGAGCGAGTCACAGGAATCCACATGAGATCCATATCATCCAACACTGTCCATAAAGTTCTTATAGCTCGCTTCAAAACCGATGTATAAGCCATATCGAACATAAATCCCTGCTTCATCAATTCTTGCGCAGCGTTTTTGGCCTCTAAGACTCCTTTATCGGTCAAGTCTACGTCGGCCCAACCAGTGAAGCGGTTTGCTAAATTCCATTCGCTCTCGCCATGTCGAATCAACACTATCTCATACATATATACCCCTCAGGACCAATTTACTTATCCAGAAGAGCCGTTATCCCTGGCAATTCTTTGCCTTCCAAAAATTCCAGGGTTGCTCCTCCTCCAGTGGATACATGCGTGATCCTATCTGCTATACCCAAAGACTCTACAGCTTCTGCAGTAGAACCACCTCCCAACACTGTAGTGACACCTTTTAAACTACCTAACGTAGCTGCTAATTCCACAGTGCCTTTACTAAAATGCTTGAATTCAAAAACTCCCATTGGACCATTCCAAAGTATGGTTTTTGCAGTGGATACTTCTGACTTGAACATATCCAGTGTTTTATGCCCTATGTCCATGATATACCATTCGCTTGGAATTTCGTCTATATCAACAGTCAATCTTTCTGCATCCGGATCAAAAAATTTAGCAACAACAACATCTTTCGGGATTATCAACTTTATACCATTCTGTGAAGCTTTACGCATAAGTGTTGTCGCAAGTTGTAGCTTATCGTCCTCAACCATAGAATTGCCGATATCGAATCCCTGTGCTTTCAAAAAAGTTCCAGCCATACCTCCACCAATCAGCAGTGTATCTACTTTATCCAAAAAGTTTTCTATCACACCTATCTTGTCACTTATCTTTGCCCCACCCAAAATCAATACAAGAGGATTTTCAGGGGATTCGGTCAATTGAGTTAAAATGTCTATTTCCTTGTCCATAAGTAACCCAGAAACAGAAGGCAGAAAACGTGTAATCCCTTCAGTAGAGGCATGAGCGCGGTGAGAAACCCCAAAACCATCCTGAACAAACACATCCGCTAAAGATCCTATCGCCTTGCAGAAATCAGGGTCGTTAGATTCCTCTCCAGTATTAAAACGAAGGTTTTCAAGCATCAATATATCCCCAGGATCCATTAACCGTACCTTGTTATTGATGTCATCAATATCTATATCGTCAACGTATATTACATTTTGGTCCAAAAGTGTAGCCAAGTGTATCGCTATAGGTTTCATTCTTAGACTTTCAACCACTTTCCCTCCGGGCCTGCCTAAATGGGAACACAGTACAATCTTGGCATTATGCTCTTGTAGATAGCTGATAGTCGGTATAGAGGCCTTTATTCTAGAATCGTCCGCTATACCTCCGTCATGCATTTCTACATTGAAATCTACTCTTACAAGAACGGTTTTAAAATCGACGTCTATATCAAGTATGGTTCTTTTTTGCATAACATCTCTCTTTTAGGTATGGCAGTAATATCCTACACAGACAATATATTAGTTATATGCTCTAGCTGACTGCTAAATTCATCAGGTAATTTTAGCTTGTTTAAAGAATCCAAAGCCTGATCTTTAATCTCTATCAATCTTTGCTCTGAATACTCTTTTGCTCCTAAGACATCCAGTACATCTATCACTTTATTTATATCTTCAGGATCAATAACTCTCTTAAAATACACGTCTCCAAGAATATGTTTTTCAGAACCTTTTGCATTCTTTAAAGCAAAAATTATTGGTAAGGATTTCTTTTTATTTAGTACTTCATCTGAGAGGTAAGACTCATCAATTTTGGTGTTCCAAAGAGAAAAAATATCGTCTCGAATCTGTGTTGCCACAGCTACTTTCCTTCCGAAATCAGATATGATATCCACCTGCTCTAAAGAGGCGTTGGCTGAGATTGCGCCTAATTTAAGAGCACAACTCATTAGAGATGCTGATTTCAGTTCTACCATATTTAAATAGGCATCTTCCGATATATCCACTCTTTCTCTGTAAGTCAAATCCATGTATTCGCCTTCACATATGTCTATGCAAGCGGAATCCAATGCTTCTATCAAGGTCAACACCTGGTCTGGTTCTAATCCTTTGTTCCTCTGATCCAATAGGGTTAGGCGAGCCAAGGCATGCATTCCATCTCCTGCATTAATGCTTTGTGCAGGCCCCCAAACCCACCAAAGACTTGAGCGGTTATTCCGACTTGGAACACCATCTTGAAGGTCTTGATGTATGAGAGAATAATTGTTAACAAGTTCTACAGCACACGCAGACGGCATAGCATTGCTAGCAGATCCTCCCAATGCTTCCGAGACAAGCAAACACATAGAAGCATATTTCCTTGGCAAATGTACACCTGCAGACACCCTTTCTCCTTGTTCGTCTATCCATCCCATTTGGTAACTCATCATGTTGTACAAAGGAATATCTTTACCTTCAAATACAGCCTTAAGATTTTTCTCTATATCTTCTTCGTAACGCGCTAACATTGTTGTTAAATTCATACCCTAACTAACTCCCACTCTCAGTTCAATTCAACCACTTTACTTATTTTTTCCGATGACAATACACCCTGTCTTATTAAATTCGGAGGAGTTGAAGTCAAATCCAATATAGTAGATGCGCCTTGCATCGGGCAGACACCTCCATCCAGAATCATATCAATGTTGTGCCCAATCTGTTTTTCAACAATAGAAGCATCAGTTG
>CAZNWQ010000051.1:0-9096 GCA_964576965.1 uncultured Dehalococcoidia bacterium | reverse complement strand
AAGCCTCGGTTTGTATCTTGAAAGACGAATTGAGTCCAGACATCCCATTCTGGGTATTCATGATCTACTGCTTTGTCTCCCATCCAGGAGGCGAAGCTCTCATTTAGCCATAGATCGTCCCACCATTCCATAGTTACTAAGTCACCAAACCACATGTGAGCCATCTCGTGTGCTATCACCTCGAGTATCCGTTGTTTAGTGCTGGCAGAAGAGTTCTCTGGGTCATAGAGAAGTACAGTTTCCCTGTAAGTTATCGCACCCCAGTTTTCCATTGCTCCGGCTGCGAAGTCTGGTATAGCAATATGGTCCAGTTTATCCAAGGGATATGGTATTCCAAAGTAATCATTGAAATAGTCAAGCATGCTGGCCGCGTTTTCAACGGCAAAAAGACCTTGTTGCTCCTTGCCTCTGGTTGCCCAAACCCGGACAAGCGTCCCATTAGAGCTATTCTTGCTCACTGAAACCATATCTCCGACTATAAATGCTACTAGGTAAGTAGACATTTTGGGTGTTCTTGCAAAATGGAAGGATTTCTTACCTGTTTCTGTGTCAGTTTCTGATTCAATTTGGGTGTTTGAAATTGCGACCAAATCCTTTGGAACCACCAAAGTTACGTCAAATGTGGCTTTTATCGCTGGATCATCCCAACACGGAAAGGCTCTTCTAGCGTCAGTAGCTTCGAATTGTGTGGTCGCTAGATATTTCTGTTCGCCTTCCGGGTTAGTGTACTGACTTCTATAGAATCCTCTCAGCTGATCGTTTAAAGTTCCTTCGAATACAATAGATAGAGTAGCTTCTCCTGATGGCACATCTTTATCGAATTTGAATGTCACTGTTTCGTATTTTTCGTTGAAAGAAGTTTCAATAGGTACTTGAGTGTTTCCATTTTGACCAGTCAAGGTTGCTTGAGTAATACTTATATCTACCGAATTTAGTGATATAGATCTTGTTTCCTCAGTAACTGTTACTAGGATGGATTCTTCTCCATGAAAAGTAAAATTTTCTAAATCAGGACTCAATGAAATTTCGTAGTTAACTGGATTGACGTTTGTCGGCAGGCGATAGGAATTGGTATTACCCATTGGAAGACGCTCCTTTTTGTTTTTATAATGAATATTTGTCAACTAAGTATACGATAGATCAATGATGATGGAAATTGTTGAATGTAGAAATTACAATACATATTTGTAATAAAAAAGTATGTGGTGAGGTTTAAATTGATTATCCGGCAGAATTTTAAGATTGACTCTGGTGATAATGTATTTCTTTCTGGTGCCATATTCAAACCGGCAATTAATGACATTCATTACAATCAATCGGTGATAATTTGTCATGGAATGCCATCATATAAAAGCAATGCTACTGACTCAGATACAAACAGCACAGAGGAAATTAGTTATATTGATTTAGCCGAGTGGTTTGCACTGGAGGGGATAACAGCCGTTATATTCAATTTCCGTGGTACTGGCGAAAGTGGGGGTAATTTTCACCATATGGGTTGGGTACAGGATTTAAATGCAGTGATTGATTGGTTGTTGGCAGGAAATCATGCCCACCCTGATAAGATATGTTTGTTAGGATCAAGTTTGGGTGCTGCTGTGGCTATTTATGTGACTGCGCATAGGAAAGAGATCGCTGGTACTGTTTCGTTTGCGAGTCCTGCCGCTATGGGTTTGATAGAAAACCCTGAACGTTCACTCAATAGATATAAAAGTATGGGCATAATAAGAGACGATGAATTTCCGGTTTCACTGCAAGACTGGGCTGCTGAACCGCAGGAACTTGATCCTTCGAAATGGGTAGGACACATTCATCCAAGACCGCTTCTATTGCTTCATGGTACCGAAGATACCGTGGTGGATCCTAAAGCATTACAAATTTTGCAAGATCGTTCTGGCAATAAAACACAATCTAGATTGATTGCGGGAGTAGAACATAGATTTCGAAGTGAACCAGAGGTTATGAAAATCTCGATTGAATGGCTCAAAAACCTCTTTATATAGATTGTAGACTATGGTATCTTTGGCTTTCGTGCGTTTTATTCACATCGTAAAGGGTAGAGGATAGATTTATTAATGAGAAAATCTCACAAAACGTTGAATTCTGGTAACTTTTACTACGGCTGGGTAATAGTGTCAGTGGTTGTATTAAGTGGACTAGCATCAGGTGCTCTAATAAATCCTACAATAGGTGTTTTCCTGAAACCGATTACAGAAGAATTCGGTTGGACACGTTCCGCGGTAGCTGGGGCTGTCGCAGTAGGCACATTTGTTGGAGGATTTGTGGCAATAGGAGTTGGTAGATTGATAGACCGGTACGGACCGAAATGGATATTAACCACCGCATTTATATTCGCTGGTTCTGCAATAATATATATCGGGAAAATCTCGAATATAGTCGAGCTTTACGTAGCTATATTCGTTATGAGAGTGGCTTTGCAAGGTGCAATAAATATAAGTAATCAAGCAGTGGTGCCAAAGTGGTTCGTGAGGCAGCGAGGTAGGGCTTTAGCGATTTCCAATTTAGGAATGAGAGTTGGTAGCGGAGTGATACCGTTTATTACTCAGCAGTTAATACTTATGGCTACTTGGCGTTCTGCGAGTTTAGTCATTGGCATAACAGTATGGATCCTAACAATAATCCCGATTACTATTTGGATGAAGAGAAGACCCCAGGATCATGGACTTCTTCCAGATAATGATAAGCCGGTTACTTCTAACGATCCCGGGGTAAACATAGATACCACCAACGTAGTTAATACGCCTGAGCGGAATTATACATTAAGCGAAGCCTTACGGAGTAGGCCTTTTTGGGTTATTACTGCCGCATTTTTGTTAACAAATTTTGTGAACACAGGTGTAAATTTTAATCTTTTTGCACATCTCACAGACAACAATTTGACTGAGAGTCAGGCTGCCATTGTACTCTTAGTTTGGGCGTTGATAGCAATTCCTTCGACTTTAGCTCTTGGTTTATTAGCGGAGAAATATTCCATAAGGTTATTGATGATCTTCATCACTATAGGGGTCGGTATTGGTATATTCTTGATGTTGATAGTGTCAAGTTTTTTGTCAGGCCTTATTTTTGCCGTATTCCATGGGGCTTGTTTTGCCGGCCTGTTTTTGATGTTGCAATTATTGGTAGCGGATTACTATGGATCCGCTTCGTTGGGAACCATAAGAGGTTTCATATTCCCATGGCAAATGATCGCAAATTCAGTTGGTCCTCTTGCTGCTACTTTGGTATACGATTTTACCGGAAGTTACAGTTTTATATTGACAGTTTATATCGTTATACATGCAATATTGGTTATAGCACTCATTTTTGCATTACCTAGTCGAGATTCATGGCTTAATAGCTCAAAACTGCCTTAACCATTGCATTGAATAGTGAGTTGTATTACAGGCAGGTAGTATGTTTGACAGAAATGACTCTAAGGTGTATTAAGAGTCAATACAAAAAATTTCGCTTCGTTATATTACTGAATTCGGTGTTTATTTATGGTTGAAAAAGAAAGAATCGAAAAATTAAAAAGTTTATTGCAAAGCAGTATTGTTGTAATAGATGGAGCTATGGGTACGTCTATTCAGAATCTTGACTTGTCTGAAGAGAATTTTGGTGGTCAACAATACGAAGGATGCAACGAATATCTCAACCTGATTAACCCTGATTATATAAGGGGAATACATCGAACCTATATAGAATCTGGAGCGGATATAATTGAGACCAACTCATTTGGTAGCACACCACTCGTTCTTTCGGAATATGGGTTGGGTGCTATGGCTTACGAAATAAGTTTTTCAGCTTCCAAGTTGGCCAAGGAAGCCTCAATGGAATATGAAACGGATGGAAAGATGGTTTTTGTTGCCGGTTCAATTGGACCTACTACCAAAGCGATATCTGTAACCGGTGGTATCACTTGGGATGAGCTTTCAGAAAACTATTATGTGCAGGCTAAGGGACTGATAGATGGGGGATCTGATTTATTGCTTATTGAGACCTCTCAGGACACGTTGAATGTAAAGGCAGCATTAATAGCTATTGATAAACTCAGCGAGGAGCTGGGTTATGAAATCCCCACGGCAGTTCAATGCACTATAGAAACAATGGGTACTACGTTGGGCGGTCAGGATATTGAAGCTTTTTATGTTTCTTTAGAGCATAGAAACTTGTTATGGATAGGACTGAACTGTGCAACAGGTCCTGAATTTATGAGAGATCATGTGCGTACTTTGTCAAGTATTTCAAAGTTTCCAGTGGCACTTGTGCCAAATGCTGGTTTACCAGACGAAGATGGTAAATATAACGAGGATCCTGATTCATTAGCAGATACAATCAGGGAATATTGCGAGTATGGATGGATAAATCTAGTTGGTGGATGTTGTGGTACGGTTTCGGAGCATATTGGCAAACTGTCTTCCGTAGTAGAGACTCTAAATCCTAGAAAAATTACTAACCGGCAAGTTACCGCCGTTGCTGGTTTGGAATCTTTCATAATAGACGATGACACGAGGCCGGTTATAGTTGGGGAACGTACTAACGTACTTGGTAGTAGAAAATTCAAACGGTTAGTTTCTGAAGGTAAATGGGATGAGATGGCCGAAATTGGTAGATCGCAAGTCCGTGGTGGTGCTCAGGTTTTGGATGTTTGCTTGCAAGATCCAGATAGAGATGAGGTTTCCGATCTAAATGTATTTCTTGAAGCTCTGACTAAGAGGGTTAAGGTTACAATAATGTTGGACACTACGGATTCCAAAGCATTAGAGGAAGCACTTAAGCGCACACCAGGAAAATGTATTATAAACTCAATAAATTTGGAAGATGGTGAGGATAGATTTGATTCTGTAGTGCCATTAGTAAAGAAATTTGGATCTGCAGTGATAGTCGGGTGCATAGATGAGGACAAGCAACAAGCTCAGGCCATAACTAGAGACCGAAAATTGTCTATTGCCAAACGTTCGTTTGAGTTATTGACTCAAAAATATGAAATTTCTCCCAGTGATATTATTTTTGACCCGTTAGTTTTCCCTATTGCCACTGGAGACAAGAATTATATAGGAGCAGGTGTTGAGACAATAGAAGGAATACGTCTCATAAAGAATCAGATACCTGAAGCCAAAACAGTCTTAGGCATTTCAAATGTTTCCTTTGGATTACCTCCTGCAGGTAGGGAAGTTCTTAACTCTGTATTCCTGTATCATTGTGTACAAGCTGGATTGGATATGGCAATAGTCAACTCCGAACTTCTGCAGAGATACGCATCTATTCCTCAACTCGAAAGGCAACTGGCGGAAAATTTAATTTGGTGGACTGGAGAAGATCCTATAGGAGAATTCGCAGACCATTTTCGGGGAAAGAGAATCTCCAGGACTATTGAAGAAAGAAACCTACTCCCTCTGGATGATAGAATCGCCAATTGTGTCATAGAGGGTACAAAAGAAGGACTTGTAGATGATCTGAACCAAGCTTTGTTAGAACGATCTCCATTGGATGTCATAAATGGTCCCTTAATGGCTGGCATGGATGAGGTGGGAAGGTTATTTGCTAATAACGAATTGATAGTAGCAGAAGTGTTGGGGTCAGCTGAGAGCATGAAATTTGCCGTTAGTCATTTAGAACAATTTATGGGTGTGGAAGAGACTTCTACTAAGGGTACACTTCTATTAGCCACAGTAAAAGGTGACGTTCATGATATAGGCAAGAATTTGGTTGAGATAATTCTTAGTAATAATGGATACAAAGTTGTTAATCTGGGCATAAAAGTGCCACCACAAGATTTAATATCTGCATTCAAGGAACATCGTCCGGATATGATAGGTTTGTCTGGCCTTTTGGTTAAATCTGCTCAAATGATGGTTGAGACAGCTAGAGATCTGGCAGCAGAGGGCATAAATGTACCATTAGTTGTTGGAGGAGCTGCTCTAAGTAGAAGATTTACCTATTTACGCATAGCGCCAGAATACCAGGGCTCGGTACTTTATGCTCAAGATGCTATGGATGGATTGTATATTGTAAACCAAATGCAAGATGCTGCTACGAGACCGCAATTTATAGATAAAATTGGGAAAGAGAAATCTTTGTTAGTAGCAGACGAGGAAAAAAGAACCATTAACTCAGACACATATAAAGCCGTGGATTCGACTGCGGATATTGTTATACCAATTGATAGTCCGCCCGCACCACCAGATCTAAAAAGGCATGTTATAAGGAACTTCGACTTGGCAGAGGTTTTCAATTTCATAAACCCTGTCATGCTTTATTCTAGGCATTTAGGTTATAGAGGTAGATTCGAGGATGCCTTAAAAAGTGGAGATGTGAAGGCGAAAGAACTTCAGGTGAGGGTTAGAGAAGTTGAAAATATAATGTTAGCTAGAGGTGATATCACTGCAGATTGTGTATATCAGTTTTTCAGATGTGCATCTCGTGGTGACGATCTACTATTTTTGTCACCAGATGGAAACTTAGTTACAGAGAGATTTCAATTTGGCAGACAACAGATGGGAGAGAGGTTGTGTTTATCGGATTATGTACAACCTCTGAGCACAGGCATACCAGATTATATAGCTTCATTTGTGACAACTATTGGAGATGGTGTGAGATCATTGGCTAACGAGTGGATGGAACAGGGTAATTATCTTAATGCCCATATCCTTCAAGCTTTGGCAATTGAAGGTGCTGAGGCCATGTCTGAGATAATCCATCAGAGGATTCGTGCTATGTGGGGATTTCCCGACTCACTCGATATCAATAAGACTGATCTTTTTAGGGCACAATATATGGGCAAGAGATACTCTTTTGGATATCCTGCTTGTCCGAGATTGGAAGATCAGCGTAAGCTCTGGAGTTTGTTGGAACCGGAATCAACTATAAATGTGAAGTTGACCGAAGAATTCATGATGGACCCTGAAGCTTCTGTCAGTGCTATTGTTTTTCATCATAATTTGGCTAAGTATTTTAATTTAAGTGCAAATGATGTAGATGAATTAGATAGAAGAGTTTATCTGGAATAGTCATCCTGTTTCGTGGAAACCAGATTCAGTAGTTCTGTTTTTACCTCGTAATCTGTTTCGGTTAGCGATGCATTGACCAACAATTGAACGGCCTTTTGTGTTCCTATTTGTGAGAGAGCCCATGCGGCGTGCTCTCTTATTATAGGATCCTCGTGCTTCAATGTTCTGCCAAGTGGTTCTACAGCTTCCGCGTCACCTATATTGCCTAGAGCAACGCAAACATTCCTAATCAATCCGATTCTTTTTGCTCGTTTGATGGGACTTGTTCTAAATTGCCTGTCAAATTCCTCCTGAGTTATATCCAGTAGTGGTATTAGATTTAAACTATTGAAACCGTGTTCCCCGGGCTGGAATAGAGGTTCTTTGGTTGGTTGAACTTGATGGTTGACTGGGCAGACATCCTGACATATGTCACACCCAAATACCCAATCACCAATTAATCCGCGCAGTTCTTTTGGTATAGACCCTTTGGATTCTATTGTGAGAAACGAAATGCATCGTTTGGTGTCCAATACATATGGAGCGATTATTGCTTGTGTCGGACATTCGACTATGCAGATTTGGCAACTCCCGCAGTTTTTTTTCAAGGGTTGGTCTTCTGACAAATCAAGATCAGTAATTATTTGACCCAAAAACACCCAAGAACCATAGTTTGCAGTTATTATGTTGGTGTGTTTACCATACCAACCCAGCCCTGACCTTTCGGCTACGGACCTATCCAGCATTGGACCAGTATCCACGTAAGATTTGGATGCAAAATCGCGTCCAAGTAGTGAGGTTAGTTCCTTTATGAAAAGTTTCAACTTCTTACCCATAACTTTGTGGTAGTCATGCCCCCAGGCGTATCTTGCTATTTTTCCTGTAGGACTATGAGTTTTTTGATTCTGAGGTGTTTCTACAAAATAATTTAGTGAGAGGCTTATTATTGATAATGCCCCAGGTAATATGGATTCGGGATTAGTGCCGCGGTTGACCCTCTCTTCAGTGTACCAATCAAGTCCTTCCATAAGACCTGCATCGATTCTTTTCAACGTTACTTCTCGATCATAATCGAAAGGTTTAGCACTAGTTATGCGTATATCATCAAATCCTAGTTTGTAAGCCAATGACTTAACCGTATTAGTTAGGTCGGGTAGTCCTGATTTTATATTTGGTTTTGTTTGCATGTTAACCTAGATATTTCGGCCTATCTGTTTATTAATTATTCGTTTCTCTTTTTGAAGTAGGCCCATTTCCTTCACCTATTTTATCTGGGCTCATGATGCCGCCTGACAAAACCAGACGCATAGCGTTTGATACTGACAAATCCGTATAATAAACCTCTCCAGATGGTATTAGGGCCACCCACCCACTGTTAGGGGTTGGAGCTGTTGGTATGTAAATTATTGATAGTGAAGCACCAGTTGCATCTACGGTAGTACCCGTTAGGAATCCTATGGTCCAAGCGCCTTTTCTAGGATATTCGATTAAAACTACGTGTTTGAAACTGGAATTCTCTCCCCCTGAGAAAGATTCTATAAGCTGTTTTGCTGAGGAATAAATGGTTCCAACGACTGGTGCTTTGAGTATTCCACTTCTCATAAGATTGATTATTCGTTGACCAAGAAAGTTTTCTCCTACCATGCCGGTTATATAGATAATAACTAGCAAAGCCAAGAATCCCAAACCTGGTATGTCTCTCCCAATGGATTTGCCTACTACGGGCTGTAGTAAACCGTCTACCTTATAAAAGAACCAACTTAGCACCACGTACGTCATGATGACAGGTACCAGTATAAATAAACCTGATATTAACTTTTTCTTTATGTGATTCATTGAGTCCCTTTACTTTTTTGCTTCAGAGTTTAATGGGATCTATAAATCAGTATTGTTGGAATAGTTTGCCCCATCCGGTTTCCATGGCTTTTCTAACTCGTCGTTTACCAATCAATGGTAGCCAATATCCATTGTGGTATAGATTTGAAGCTACGAAAGACCAAGGTGCTATGCGACTTCGAAGTAGTATTTTTTCCAGTGGTTTTAATGGTCCCCAATAAATTAACTTCTGGCCTCTACTTGCTAGTGTGTTTTTCCCTGATTCAAAATG
>CAZNWQ010000050.1:2553-9163 GCA_964576965.1 uncultured Dehalococcoidia bacterium | reverse complement strand
CCGCATAATACGAGATCACCAGGTTTCAGCGTCATTACATGAGATATAGCTGCTAAGAGGTACGCTACACTGTGTTCCATGTCGTTGGTATTGTAATCTTGTCTCAACTCCCCATTTACCCAGTACCTTACACGTAGGCTATTCGGATTAGGTATGTCATCTGCGATTGTAATTGCTGGGCCAATAGGCAAAAATGTGTCGAAGCTTTTTCCATAGTGAGCATCTGCAGTACCAGGTAACTGGGCTTCACCTTCCTCTGGGGCTCTGGCGGATACATCTACTGAGGTTGTATACCCAAATATATAATTCAATGCGTCGCGCTCCATAACATTTTTGGCAGTTTTGCCGATTACAAAAGCCAGCTCTGCTTCATGGTTAAAAATTACAGGTTTATGGTTTGGTAGAACAATCGTGTCTCCTGGTCCTATTATAGCCTCGGGTGACTTAAAGAAAGTTCTCAGAGGGCGTGGAGGATTCAGAGTAACTCCCTCTTTATAGTTAACCTGACCTGCGATTATTTTACCTGGCCTTGGAACCGGGGGCCTTAGTTGTATTTGGTCGCTAAATGGAATAACTTGCCCGTTTTTCTCTGCGGATTCGATGTCAGATCGAATTGAATTGAAGTCAATAATCATCTTTTCGAGCATGAATTGTGGTGATGACACTTTCATATTACTTACAATATGGGATATGTCGATAATACCGTCTTCTTTAACAATACAAGGCAAGAACTCATTGTAGAAACCTATCTTCATTACATCCTCCAGTCTGTATAAAGCCCATCACTAGGGCTGGTTAGTTGTATTGGAATTGTTTTCTCTAAGATCCACCAACTGGTTGGAATGGCCACGATCCTGGATGTGGTTGCTCTTTCAGTGATTCACGTCTGGCCACCAGAGTTTCAGGCCGGTGCAACCTGTGGGGATCCCAACTTCGTTTGAGTGGGTCATATACTTCATGAGTGTTTCTGCCCACTTTTTCTATCTCTATTTCGGCATGGTCACCGTCTTGTAATGGGCCCAAATTACTGTGATTTGTTCCCGCCATAATCATATCACCAGGCTTCAAAGTCATTACATGTGAAAAAGCTGCAATCATATAGGCTATGCTATGTTCCATATCATTTGTATTGTAATTTTGCCTGAGTTCTCCATTTACAGTGTATTTCACCTGCAGGTTGTTAGGGTCAGATATTTCATCTGCAGTAGTGATTGCAGGGCCTATCGGTAGGAAAGTATCGAAACTCTTACCGTAGTTACCCGGTAGATTCCCTTCACCCTGAGTGGGGGCTCGGGCTGAAACATCTACACCTGTAGTATATCCAAATACGTAATCCAGAGCCTCTTCAATGGAGAGATTCTTACCTTCTTTGCCTATAACTAGGCACAACTCTGCTTCATGATTGAATATGACTGGTCTAAACTCGGGCAATATAACCGTTTCTCCAGGTCCAATCACTGCCTCAGGGGATTTGAAAAAGGAGACAAGAGGGCGTGGTGGGTCTATTGGGACGTATTCCATGTAGTTTCCGTTTCCGCATAATACCTTGCCTGGCCTAGGGACGGGTGCTCTAAGGCGTATATCTTTAAGGGGTGTAACTTTACTACTCGCCTGCAATGCTTCCAGCTTCGGTCTCAATTCTTCAAAGCTTGAGATGATGCCTTCAAGTAACAATTGGGGAGATCCCTCGTCCATTGACTTCACTTCATCTGTAATGTCAATTATTCCTTCATCTGTCACTATGCAGGGTCGGAAGTCGTCGTAAAATCCAATTCTCATTGAGTTGGTCCTCCATTGTCTAGAATGCTAGTCAGAAAGGTCTTAAGTATCAAGTGCCAAACTGAAATAATATGAAATGAGAATACATCCGTACCTAACACAATGTCAAACGATATCTTGCAATATTTGTGCCTGTAACCTAGCAAACCATAACGCAAAGTCACCAAGATATTAATGTATTTGGAAGGGAAGATATAATCAGGATTTACGTGGAGCCAGATAAATGTTGATATGATCTAGCAATGATAGAATGATGGTACTGGAGGGATTTAAAATATGAGATTAGAGAATAAAGTAGCTATTATTACTGGAGCCGCCCAGGGGATTGGCCGATCTATAGCTCTTACATTTGCATCTGAGGGAGCGGCATTATTGATTGCTGATGTACAGGCAGATAAGATTATTGACCTTAGTCAAGAATTAAAGATTAGTGGGGTAAGAGTAGTCCCATGTCCCACAGACGTAACCAGAAAATCTGATGTTGAATCTATGGCGAGAGAATGTATAGCCGAATTCGGCACGATAGATATATTGGTTAATAATGCTGGAGGGAGTGGAAATGTCGGGATTAAAGATATTGAAGATGTTACTGAGCAGGTATGGCTTGACCAAATAGCTCTTAATCTAAATGGGGCGTTTCTATGCTCTCAGGCAGTTGTACCGTATATGAAACAGAATAATTCTGGTCGGATAGTAAATATCTCATCATATACCTCTGAGGGATCATTTGGGGCTCTAGGTACTTCTGGGGCAAGGCTCCCATATGCTGCTGCTAAAGCCGGTATTTTAGGAATGACTAAGCAGTTGGCTAAAGATTTAGGGCCAGACGGCATTTATGTGAATGCAGTAATGCCTGGTCTTATAGTTACTGAATTAGGAGCTCGAGTGCGCGGCCGCTATGATATGTTGGATGATAATACAAAGAAGAGGATAGCCGAGGCAATTCCTTTAGGAAGGGCTGGGTCTCCTGATGAAGTGGCTCAGGCTGTTTTATTCTTGGCATCGGAAGATGCTAGTTATATAACGGGCTCAATCTTGGAAGTCACAGGTGGCAGTTAAGGTTTTTCTGGTTAGCATGGCTCTCAGTATTTTAATTTGGAGAGTGTTATGAAAGTTATATCAGGTGCTAGATTGATAGATGGTACAAATACTAATGCGGTAGAAGAATCTGTCGTTATAGTTAATGGTAACAAAATCGAGTACGTCGGAGACGGTAATGGGATATCAATACCAGACGATGCCCAAGTTATAAATGCTAAAGGATTTAGTCTTCTTCCAGGGCTAATAGACTGCCATGATCATTTAGCTTCTTTTGGATACGACATAGCTGGCAGATGGCATTTGAATGAATACAGGAGCCTTAGAGATATGAGGATAGCTTCTGTATTGAGACAAACTCTGTATTCGGGCTATACAACTGTCCGCGATGCCGGAGGTTTAGACGCAGGCTTCAGGCAGGCTATAGACCAAGGATTGATTTTCGGCCCGAGGCTTCAAGTTTCTCTTAGCATCATCACTCCAACCGGTGGCGTCGGTGATGATACCAGTTCTTCAGGTCATACTCGCCCTGGAGGTAGAGAGCCAGCATTACCATCTGGGGTTGCAAATGGACCTGATGGTATGAGAGCAAAAGTTAGAGAAATGGTAAAAGCTGGAGCCGATGTTATCAAATTAGCCACAACCGGCGGGGCTAGTTCTAGGCCAGGCCTGGGACCAAAAGATATGGTCATAGGACGGGATGAAATAGACGCACTGGTTAGCGAAGCGCATCACCTTGGCAAAAAAGTAATGTGCCATGCACTAGGAGGGCCCGGGTTGAGGAATGCAATAGAGGCAGGTGTGGATTCTATTGAACATGGAGCATACTTGGATGAGGATCCAGAACTCCTAACTATTATGGCGGATAAGGGTATATTTCTCACCCCTACATTTAGTGTTTATGTATATCATGGAGAGGTAGGCACTCCTCATGGCAGAGAGAGGGCGGCAGATATGAAAGACCATCATATTAGGAGTGTACAAATGGCATTGGCCTCAGGTGTCAAAGTTGTTGCTGGCACAGATGCTGGAGGTTGGGTTCATGGCAATAATGCACAAGAAATAACCTGTTTAGTAAATGCAGGTATGACACCATTACAGGCTCTAATGGCTGCCACAAGTCATGCATCCGAATGTATTGGCATGGATAAAGAAGTGGGAACAGTCAGTGTTGGGAAAGAGGCTGACATGGTGTTAGTTGAGGGCAACCCCATAGAAGATATTTCGATATTGGAGAATGGTACAGGAGTTAAATGTGTCATGAAAGGCGGCGAGATTTACAGGAATGAGATTGGTTGATCGAGAAGTATATCTAGATAATACCAGTATCAGCTAGTGTGGTCGTTTCTAGTATTTATCCAATAATATAATGGCAGGGCAAATAGCAGGCTCCCAAGAATAGATAAAATAGGTAACCAGTACCACTTATATTTACCTATCGGATTGGATCTAAAGTATAAGGATATCAATATCATTAATCCGAATACCTCTATAAATAGCGCTATGGCTATCGTGTTGTTAAGAAAATCATCTAGATTAAATTCAAAGAATTGCCAGTATAAGTAGAGGTTATTTACAATCAGTAATCCTAGTAATGAGAAGGATAAAGCTACCTTGGATCCCATAGGTATTACCACCTTTCACTAATCGTACAAACTATTTCTTGAATATTGGTATTGCTACTTCATTAAGGAAGTTTTCAGCCATTACCTTGTATCCTTCAGCATTAGGATGTAATCCGTCAGGTAGCATATGTGCATATTGTTCTCCGAATATGGATAAACCATCGATATAATGAATGTTAGTGTCACCATATGACTGTATCTTGCTCACAGCTTCCTGAATCTCATTCCGCATGATTTGGAGACTTAATTCCCCTGAATTCAGTACAACTTCTCTGTCAGGAGAGTATATAGGGGATATTACGGCTAAAGGGGTATCTATATGTTTTTCCCTCAGTATCTCTATAAAACCTATTACAGAAGACCTGAAAGTTCTTATGCTCAAACTTGAGGATCCATATATGTTGATACCAACCTTCATAGATATAAAATCGGCCGGCAGATCTCTGATCATTCGTGCGACCATTGGTTCTAAATGGCAATTTCCACCGTAGCCTAGGCATGTGAGGTTGAATCCTTGCTTTCGTGAAACAATTGCTGGCCAGGTTTGGCTGGAGCTTTCGGCTGCTCTACAGTGAGTTATTGAGCTTCCATATGTTATCCATTTGGGACGTGGATCTTCGTATTGATCAATGTAGCTGTTGTCATCTATAGATATAGATCGTAATTCGAATCTCATAAATTGAGGTAGCCAGATTTCAATTAATTTGCCCTCAGAAGGCAAACTAGTGAACTGGAAGTTAGTTTGACCTTTAAGCTGAACTGATTGATGGAAATCACCGTCACAGTATAAATCCAGAGTAAATGAATCTTGCTCTTCTGGTGAGGCGTACGGTTCTATTTCTCCATATACTGTAGTCGTATCACTTCGGAAACTTATTCTGACGCCTGCGGGTTTCTCAGCTCGTTCAAGTAAGGCATCTGGCGGGAACAGATCTATCTTATCGTACGGTATGCGCCAAGGAATCAGAGAACGTTCTTTACGTTCAAACGAGATAGCTCCTTGCCATGAGATATGTGGACTATTTAGGGCTATTGTCTTTGCCAAAGATCTCCTTTATGACTTAGATTTCTTTAATTGCCAATTAGATCTTGATCCGTAGTGATCTATTCTTTCGTCCATCGTGTCCATTGCGTGATTGCATCAAAACCAGATGGTGATCTCTTATCTTCCGCTCTAGTATGTATGTCCAGTAGCACGGTTTGACCATTCGCATTTAATTCTTGCGCTCTTTTCAATGCATTAGAAATTTCAGATGGTTTAGTTACTGTAATCCCAACGGCACCCATACCTTCAGCAATCTTGGCGTAGTCACCATACATATGGGACACGTCATAGGTTGTCCTTGCTATTGGAGAAAAATCTGGGTAGGTTGCCATGCCTCCATTGTTTAGGACTATAGTAGTTATAGGATTTCCGGACCTTACAGCCGTTTCTATATCTAAACCAGACATTCCAAAGGCGCCGTCTCCCATAAAATTCAGGCAGAACTTGTCAGGCATAGCCATTTTTGCCCCTATCATTAATGGTATTCCATATCCAAGATGGGTTGATTTCCCCCAACCTATATAACTATGAGGAGTAGTAGCAAGAAAAAATGGCACAAGCATATCCCTCGGTGCTCCAGCATCATGAGTTACAATACTGTTTTCCAAATCAAGAGTCTGATTCATTTCCCAGATCACTCTATAGGGGTTTATGGGCTCAGTATCATCTGTTAGTACAGGCATCCATGTTTCCATCCATTCGCCCTTTATCTTAGATATCTCTGCGGCAGTATCAGTCTGACCTGCTCGGCCAGCGTGGCCGATTTGTGACCTGACTTCGTCTATCATTGCACTTAGCGTTGCTTTGGCATCTCCTGGCAATGCTATATGTACGTCAAAATCCTTATTAATATCTTCTACACTTAGGACGTTATGTATTATAGTTTTCCCGTCTGGTACTGCTTGCCCATAACCTGTTCTAGTCATACTTGAGCCAACAGCAAACAGTACGTCAGATTCCTGTAGCCATTTGTAGGCAGCTGGGGTAGTTGTACCGCTTCCTGCCCCTAAGGCTAGAGGGTGACGCTCATCTATAGCAGATTTCCCTGGCATGGAAGTATATACAGGTATTTCTGTCAGCTCTGCAAGTTCTCGAAGCTCATTTGTAGCTCCTGGAAGGAGTA
>CAZNWQ010000050.1:0-2543 GCA_964576965.1 uncultured Dehalococcoidia bacterium | reverse complement strand
ATCATTGGTTTATTAGCGTCTAAAAGTGTTTTTACCGCATCCTTAATATCTTGTTCGGTAGGAATCTGTATAGATACTTTTGGATAGTGCGTGTTTATATCTTTCTCATCGATTTCCTGAGCACATACGTCTATTGGCATTTCTACTATTACAGGTCCAGGTCTACCATTTCGAAGGGCGTGAAATGCTCTCCGCATTACTGATCCAACAATCTTTGGTGTTGAAATTATTTCGATATGCTTGGAGATGTCCCTGTATGTGCTAGCTGCCCTGAAATATGGCCTGACTGCAGTTCGTTCTAATACTGAACCACGCGGCATGACTAAAATTGGCACATTGTCTGCAAAAGCCTGGCTTATTGCTCCCATAGCATTCTCAGCACCAGCTTGATCTTGAACAATAACGACTCCAAATTTCTGCCGGCCATTCATCCGGCTATAGCCATCAGCGGCCATTACTGCTCCACGCTCTTGGCGAAAGGCGATGGGTCTAATGCCTTCCTTGGCAACTGCCTCAATTAATGGACTACTTGGAAAACATGATACCCATTCAACACCTTCAGCTTTAAGAATCTTAGCTATAGCTTCAGTAACATTCATTAGGCAAATTCTTCCTTACCCTTATAATACGGGCGTATTAAATTTCTACTCCTCTAATTATATCAATACATTACGAATCGATTCCACAATATTTTGGCTGAGTGTATAGAAAAAAGCGATTCTCATCCTGAGTGTAATAGCTTATATTACATATACCTTGACACGGTGTAGCTGGATAAATGTTAGTATTGTCATGGATTGGGTTAGTAATTTTGGTACTTATAATTACTGAATAACGCATGGAGGCCATAATGAAACTCATAAATTATATTATTCTGAGTTTAGTAATCACAGCCGTAGGGATAGCTTGCGGAGGAGGTGATACTGCTCCAGCCCCAGCACCGGCTGCTACCACAGCTCCGGTTGCTACGGCAGTTCCCAAGCCTACTGCAACGGCAGTTCCTAAGCCTACTGAAGCTCCGGAGCCTACGCCAGTGCCTCCGACTGCTACGCCAGTGCCTCCGACTGCTACGCCGATACCTCCAACTGCTACGCCAGTACCACCGACTCCAACACCGTTACCGTATGCGGGACTTGCAGTAACTTGTGAGGACAAGACTACTCATACCTATTGCATATCTCCAGACCTAGCGACCCCTCCAGACGGTAAGCCTACCGATCCCTGGGGTACTAAACTTGATTATTCACCTGAGATATTCTGTGGTTCTGATGTAAGCGACAGGACTTGTCTTTGGTATGCAAAAAGCGTTGTCGCGACATTCCAGGAGTACGGTCTATATGCTCCTACTGAATACTGGGTAGTCGGTGCAGATGTTGAAGCAAATCAAGTAGGTCTTGCCGGAGTTTACTGTGATCGTCGTGTAGCGAGAGACCAGGTTTGGGGGAAGAATCAAGAGCAATGTCTGGCTGATGAAAATGATCCCAATGGCTATAAAATGGAATTTTACAGGAAACTGAGTCACGGAGTTATAAACGAGGGTAATAATGGGAACTCTGCAGCTTTGAGCGGTGACGCTCCAAATGGCTATATGAAGTATTACGCATCAGTGTCGCCTGGCTTCCATTTTCTCGATGTGGGCATTCCTATTGGGCCTGGGACGCGACATGGTGGGATATCAGGAGAAGTTGACCAGAAAATTGTTTTCCATGAGGGCTACCATTCCTTCCAAGGAGGCCACATCTTGACTATGGATGACTATAGTACACCAGAAGATGAACGAAGCGCTGTAAGAGGCCCGACCTGGTGGAATGAGGGTTCAGCTGAGTGGATGGCGTATGTTGGAATGTTCTCAGCGTTGGAAAATCGTAAATTAGACCTTGTAACCACGGAACTGGGTATCGACTCTAAATTTTCTTTCGAAAAGGAAATGTCGGAAAAGATGAGACAAGGTAAGCTGAATATGGAGCGGAATTGCCCTGGTCAGGGGATCAAAGATCTTAGTTACTCCAATGCATGTTACTCAATGGGTAATCCAGTCGTCTATGAACTCGGTGCTTGGGCCGTTGCCTACCTACATGACAAGAAAGGTTCAGCCTTTAGCACGGAATTTTATGGACAACTTGAAGAATTGGGTTGGGAAGGCGCATTTGTGGCGACCTTCGGAATCTCATCTGAAGACTTCTATGTTGAGTTTGATGAATTTCTTAAGCTACCTCTGAGTGAACAAATGGCTATATTGCCTGATTATGGATAAAGGGTGGGTTGTGGGCAAAGCCTTGAAGAAGAACGATTACTTCGGGCAGAAGTGTTTTTAGGCAAAGCTAAAGAGGAGATTCTTGGGTTTACCACCGATGCTCGTTTATATGAAAGATAAATGGGAACACAGAAATTGAATGCAGATGTGATCGTTATTGGTGCTGGCATAGTGGGGTGTTCGGCTGCTCTCCATCTTGCGGAGGCAGGTATTTCTACCTTGGTATTGGATAGGGGTGAAATCTCTGGTGAAGCTTCAGGGGTGAACATGGGAGGGCTTGGAGGAGCAG
>CAZNWQ010000049.1:0-9364 GCA_964576965.1 uncultured Dehalococcoidia bacterium | reverse complement strand
ACTATTTCTTTTAATTGGTTTATTCATTGTAAACGTTCAACCTGTTTATGCCCATGGTTTTGGAGAAAAATACAACCTTCCACTTCCACTTTGGTTGTATATTTATGGTGGTGGTGCCACTGTAGCTTTATCCTTCATACTAATAGGATTGTTCGTAAAACTGTCGCCTGGTGTTGATACTTATCCTAAGATCAATGTGCTTAAATTTAGATCTTTAGCAATATTTACCAACACCTACTTCATATATTTCTTAAGAACAACTTCCTCTATATTACTTGGCCTACTTATCTTAGGTGGATTATTTGGTGATCAGAATCCGTTCGGCAATATGACACCTACATTCGTATGGATAATCTGGTGGGTAGGAATTGCATTTATTTCTGCACTCATAGGAAACATTTGGCCGTTAATTAACCCATGGCGCAATATCTTTACCTTCTTTGAGTATATACACAACACATTCTATGGGAAGCAGGACGAAAACCCTCGACTAATATTGCCTGCCGAAATAGGAATATGGCCGGGTTTATTATTGTTTCTTATATTCTCCTGGTTTGAATTGATATATCCGACCTCCTACTTGCCGAGAACCATCGCATATCTAGTAATTTTATATTCAATCATAACCTGGTCAGGCATGTATCTTATTGGAAAAAATCAATGGATTTCGCGCTGTGACCCATTTTCGATAGCTTTTCAATTTTTGTCTAAATTCTCCCCAATAGAAATAGCTTCCAAAAACACGACAGTTTGTACCCAGTGTACAGAGTGCAACGTCCAAGAATACTGCAGGGACTGCTACCAATGTTTCTCGGCTTCCTCAAACCTTGACAGGCAGATCAACCTTAGACCATATGGAGTTGGTCTATTATCCAACCAAGATGTTGATACTTCCAGAATGTATTTTGTATTAATACTGTTGGCTGTAGTGACTTTTGATGGATTTACATCAACTCCTCTATGGGCATCGGTACTAGATTCCATGTTTGACACATTTTCATTCTTGTTTGGTAGGAACGCTATAGTAGCAATAAATAGCGTGGGCCTTTTCTTTTTTCCAATAATCTTTTATATAATCTATCAGGTATTTTGCAAAACCATGGGCACCCTGTCCATGCCTGGTGTTTCAACAAATACAATCTGCAGACTTTTTATATACTCACTGATACCAATCGCTCTAGCATATCATTTGTCTCACTATCTGACCTATATATTGATACAAGGGCAATTAATAATACCTCTTGTATCTGATCCTTTCGGTTTAGGATGGGACCTCATAAACACAAAAAGTTATGAGGTAAATACATATATCGTGGGACCCAGATTCGCTTGGATCACCTCCGTAATATCCATAGTTACTGGGCACGTAATAGCAGTATATATTGCCCATATAGTGGCAATAAGAAACATAAAGGATAGGTCAAAAGCATTGATGAGTCAGTATCCGATGTTAGTACTAATGGTAGGTTACACAGCAGTAAGTTTGTGGATAATCGCTCAACCCATCGTAGAAAGGACTTGATACAAGTGTTAAAACGCACTCTACTCACCATATCCTGTCTTATTCTAATTTCTACGTCCTATGGGTGCAATACAACAAGCGACACTTTTGGCAGTACTCACGGCTCCGTAATTAAAGTGGAAGAACGTAATGAAGAAGAAATACAACTATTTGTCATAGAAGATGGTAAAAGTAAAACATGGGTTTTTCATACCACAGGTATCATAGATTTCAACACCCCTGATCACCTAGAATGGCACATGACCAATAACCAAGCAATAAAAGTCTTCTATGAACGCACTGCGGATAAATTAATAGCTATAAGCATTTTCGACTACCCTTGAGATTATTTGACCAACAAAGATTATAGATATAAAATTATCAGAGTAGCGTCATTATATAAATTTATCTAAAGAGAAAAATATGCCAATATACGAATATCTCTGTAATACTTGCAAAAATCGTTTCGACAAAATACAGTCCATGCAAACTTCTCAGGAGAAAACCCCTTGTCCAGACTGTGGGACTCTTTCATCTAGAACCTTGTCTTTATTCGCATCAATTACAAAATCTCCGGGCGGAGATAGAATACCTGCTGAAGTTATGGCAGGCATGGAATCCGGAGGATGCAATTGTGGCGGGTCTAACTGTTGCTAGACTTAAATTAATCTCGGCTGACGCTATTTGGACTCAACAACCTCTTTCCCAACCAAAGGGCACAATATATTAGAGACGCCTGTATAAAAACTGACACACCAATTAAAAGGCTCGCATCCATAAAAAATCCTTCAGTGAATAATCGAGTTAAATAATTCGTCCTAGGATCAAATGTCCACGTTCCAGCCTCAAAAAGTACTACATGAAACTGTTCGAATAAACTATCAAAGCCTATAAATATGCCGATTGCCAGAGTCAACACAAGTATCAATGTAAGAAGACAACCCCGAACTACACTACTAACAAATACCTCAGGCCATCTAAATTTGTTTCTAACCATACTCACAAACAAGTAGATTAATAGGTAAAGGCCACTAATTTCCTGAACTTTATTCATTTTAGACAAAACACCCTTAACATCTTTCATGTGTTCAATTTCTCTTTCATTAAAAAGATCGATGTTTTGTCCGCCCTCCATGACCTTTACATCCAAAGATGCTTCATTGGAGTTCAAATAATCCTTAATATCAAATGCAACCTTCATCAATGTATCTTTGCTAAGTCCGGTCTCTCTAGAAACATCATATTTATCAAAACCATATTCGTAGAGCATGACACTGTTAAAGGCAATTCGAACGTCGGAAGTAATTAAGAACACAGGAACTATGAATATTAACAATATATTCAAAGGCAAAACTGTTTGTTTGCTTATATTTTGAATAAGCGACATGACAGATCTACAAACTGTCCAGAGATCCCCAATTTGTCCCAGTTTTTATCTCCACCTTCAAGGGAACCGAAAGATCCAAAGCCCCTGGCATTAATTCCTGAATGATTTCTAGCATAATTGTCTCTTCATCCTTAGGAACTTCAAAAATTAGTTCATCATGGACCTGTAATATCATCCTGGAACGCAATTGTTTTCGAGCCATAACCTCATCTATATTGATCATAGCTATTTTAACTATATCTGCGGCTGTCCCCTGAATTGGCATATTAACTGCCATTCTTTCAGCAGCCTGCCTTATTTGATAATTGGGAGAATTTACTTCAGGTATGTACCTTCTCCTACCACAAACAGTCTCTAAATATCCAGTCTTTTTGACTTCTTCTTTCATACCATCTAGGTAGCCTTTTATTCCTGGATATTTAGAGAAATACCCATCTATAAATTTAGCCCCTTCGTCCCTGGGTAGGTCAGTTTGTTGTGATATTCCGTATGCGCTTAAACCATATATAACACCGAAATTCATAATCTTTGCTATTCGTCGCATATCCCATGTTACTGAATCAATAGAAACTCCATAAACTTGAGAGGCAGTAGCGGAATGTATATCTTCATCATTCAAAAATGCCTCTACCAAACTCTTATCCTTAGATAAGTGAGCAAGCACTCGTAGCTCTATTTGAGAATAGTCAGCTGCGATCAGTACCCATTCAGACGAATTCTCTGATATAAATGCCTTTCTTACTTCTCGACCCAATTCACTGCGAACGGGTATATTTTGCAAGTTGGGGTAATTGCTTGAAATTCTGCCTGTAGCAGAGCCAGTTTGATTGTAATTTGTGTGTATGCGTCCTGTTGATCCGTTGACAAGTTGTGGCAATGCATCAACATAGGTGGATTTAAGTTTAGACAATTCCCGAAACTCCAATATTCTATCCAAAACCAGTAAGGATCTTGGATCAGAATCTTTCGCATCACCGTCATTTACCATAACCTTCAAATGCTCCAAAACAGATGCGTCTGTGGAATATCCAGTCTTAGTCTTTTTTGTTTTAGGTAAACGCAATTCATTAAATAAGACATCTGCCAATTGCTGAGTCGAACTAATCATAAAACTGTGCCCTACAGTATCAAGTATGTCACGTTCAACTTGTGCTAATCTAATGCCCAATGTAGAACTCATGTCCTGAAGTATCTTATCGTCCAGCGCCACACCATTATTCTGAATCTTAACAAGAACCGGTATCAGTGGTAGCTCTACGTTATTGAAAACACTCAACAGTTTGTCGTGCTCTCTTAGTTCATTTTCAAAAAGTTCTTTTAACCTATAGGTAAAGTCAGCATCTGCAGCCGCATACGGAGCCACGTCTTCAATCGACACCTGATCCATCGTTTTTTGATTTCGCCCCGTTCCGATCAAATATTCAATGCGTGTCATTTCCACGTTCAACCGGGTAAAAGCCAAACTCTTAAGCCCTAAGGATTTTTCACCTAAAAGGTGGGCGGCTATCATGGTATCAAAAGTGATTCCCTTGACCGGAATTCCGTTATTGGTTAAAACACTGATATCGTAATTGGCATTATGAGCATATTTCTCTATAGAGACATCCTCAAATATGGGCCTTAACAAATTCATGGCGTCGGCCAAATTAATTTGAGAACCATCCACATGTCCCAAGGGCAAGTAACTGGCAGTATTAGGTTTCAATGAAAATGAAATCCCGACTACAGAAGCTTTCATAGCATCTAAACTGGTGGTTTCCACGTCAAATGCGAAACGGTTAACTTCTTTAATATCTGATATTAGGGATTCCAAATCCGTTATATTCTGAACGGTCTGATAATCACCTTTCACCTCAACGATGCTACCCGCTATTAGTGTACCTTGATGAGCTTCTAGGTTTTGGGGTCTCATAGGTGAATCCACCACAGGGACACGAGATACTATACTGCTGAATTCCATCTCCTTCAGAAAGTCCAGGACATTCTCCCTGTCATACATCCAAAAACGACACGATTCCTCATCCAAAACTATTGGGACATCATTGACTATTGTGGTAAGGTCTAAACTCTGTCTAGCCGAATCTTCGTTCTCTTCTAATAAGGTTTTTATCCGGACCGGGGTTACCTCGTCAAGGTTGGCATACAAACCATCTATACTACCAAACTGTTGTATTAGTTTTATAGCAGTTTTAACTCCTATACCAGGCACTCCTTTTATGTTGTCCGACGCATCTCCTTGAAGTGCCTTTATATGGGGTTGTTGGTCAGGAGACAATCCGCCGTATCTGTTTAAAACACCCTCCATATCATAAATAACTCTATCCTGTACGCTCCTGTTTAATGCCACTCTCACAGTAGGAGATACCAACTGCAGAGTATCGGTGTCTCCAGTCAGTATTATAGTATCCATACCCTTTTGAGAAGCCTGCAGACATAGTGTCCCCAATATATCATCACCCTCATACTGATCCATCTCGTATATTGGTATACCAAATGCTTCAACTAATTTTCGCACCAAAGGGAACTGGGATATTAATTCCTCCGGAGTTTTTGGTCTTTGTGCTTTATATGCACTGTATTTAGCATGTCTAAATGTGGGGCCAGGCATATCAAATGCTATTGCACAATGACTGGGTCTCCATTCTTGTATTGCTCTAATAAGAGCGTTAGTAAAACCATATACAGCTCTAACGTCCTGATTAGTATTCTTCAGTGTCAGAGGATTCTGTATAGCATGCCACGCTCGATGAACCATGGCATGGCCGTCCATTAACATAAAAAGGGGTTTACCAGATAAAAAGGGTTTTACATTTGATTTGTTCATTAAATTCGCCATAGAATTTAAGTGGCTTCCTCAACTTAATTATTCTCCAACATTATACACCGCCAAACTGAGTTGTATAATATTTTGCGATAAATTTTTGCATTCAAATATAACATTAAGAAATACATAAACATTGACCATAGTTGTATTTTCCACCTATAATTAATCACCTTTAAAAAGCTTATACACTGAACTTTTAACTAGGTTTTAGATCTACAGAAGGTTGGTATTACTGAATTTTCACGTGAGTGAGGAGTATTGCAATGTCTCAACCACTAGATGACACAACCGTAATCGATTTCTCTTCAGGATGGCCCGGCTCTATAGCAACAATGGTAATGTCGGACTTTGGGGCAAAGGTTATAAAAGTAGAATCTCCTGAAGGTGATCCATACAGAAAATTCCCTCAGTTTCACCTCTGGAATAGAGGAAAGAAAAGTATTGTCATTGACCTACATTCTCCGGAAGGCAAACTTCAGGCTTCCAACCTAATAGCTAACGCTGATGTAGTAGTAGAAAGTTTTAAACCAGGAGAGGCTGAAAGTCTTGGCATAGGATATAAAGAGATGTCCTCCAATCACCCATCTTTGGTTTATTGTTCAATCACAGCGTTCGGCCCTAAAGGACCATATTCACAGTACAAGCCATATGAGGGCATTGTTTCCGCCAAAGTAGGCAGATACACGGTATTTACTGGCCAATCAAAAAGACAAGGACCCCATTACGGGGTAGTACAAGTTGGTAGCCATGGAACAGCAATGGCAGCTGTAAGAGGCATAGTCTCATCACTGATAGTAAGAAACAAGACCGGCAAGGGACAGAAAGTTGAAACAAGCCTAATGCAAGGTATAACACCTTTCGATGTCGGTAACTGGCTAACCTGGCAGATGATGATAAAATTCCCAGACAAGTTCCAAGATGACCCCCAATCCAATCCTGACCGCCAACCGGGGGTAGGTTATCAACCTATACGAACCAAAGACGGACAATGGATACAAATGGCTAACCTCATAGCTCGCCTTTTCCGATCATCCCTAGAATCTATGGGCCTTAGTGATGTCCTAAAAGAGCCTCGTTTCGAAAAAGCGCCGATGCTAATGCCAGAAGATAGAGAGGATCTACGAAAAATAATACTGGAAAAAGGTCTCGAAAAGACTGCGGATGAATGGATGGATATTTTTGTAAACCAAACTGCTAACGTTGCCGCAGAACCTTTTATGACAACACAACAAGGACTTAATCATGATCAAGTGGTATACAACAAACATATAGAAGATGTTGAAGACCCTGTTGTGGGACCAATGAAACAATTAGGTGTTCTTGTGCGCATGAACAACAGTCCGGGAAGCATAAAAGGTCCAGCTCCGACGCTGGGTCAACACACGGAAGAGATACTTCAGAATATACAAGGTGATGAAAGCTTACACAGGGATAATAATGGAGAATCCAACCGATTGCCCAATCACCCTTTGTCTGGATACACAATTCTAGACTTGTCCACAGTGATAGCAGGACCTCTATCCACATCACTCAATTATGAATTAGGTGCCAGAGTTATCAGGATCGAAACCCTAGAAGGTGACACAATGCGACGAAATATGGATGGACTCGGAGCTAACAGGACGCAAGCAGGTGCAGAAAATATGTCTATAAACCTTCAAACTCCTGAGGGTAAAGAAATATTCCGCAGACTCGCGGCTAAAGTTGATATATTGGTACACAACATGCGGCCTGGGGCACCTGAACGTCTTGGCATTGGCTACGAACAAGTACTGGAAATGAATCCTAATATCATATACGTCTACGCCGGAGGATACGGAGATTCAGGGCCTCATTCTCACAGACCAGCCATGCATCCAATAGGAGGAGCCATAATAGGAGGAGCCATGAGCCAATTGGGAAAGGATATATTGCCTGATAACAATGAGCCCATGACAATTGATGAAATACAAGAAGTAGCTCGTAGATTGGCCCGCGCTAATGAAACCAACCCTGATCCAAATTCATCAATGGTTATATCCACTGGTGCACTACTCGGACTTTATGCCAAAGAACGCTTCGGCGGGTCCCAACACGTTTTGTCAACGATGATAGGTGCTAATGCCTACGCTAACGCTGATGATTTCTTTTCTTACGATGGAAAACCGGAACGAGCGATACCAGATAGCGACGGATATGGCACTCACGCTCTACATAGACTTTACAGGGCAGAAAGAGGCTGGGTTTTCTTAGATTGTTTATTCGAGGAAGAGTGGATTTCATTTTGTAACGCGGTTGAGAGGAAAGACCTGTTATCCGACCCTCGGTTCAATTCTGAAGAATCTCGTATGGAACATGACTCTGAATTGATAGAAGAACTAGCAACAATATTTGCCACACTCAAAGCATCAGACTGGGAAAGTAAATTGATCCCATGTGATGTTGCCTGTGTAGAAGTAGAAGAAAGTGGAATGTTCAACTTCTACTCACAGGACAAACATGTCTGGGAAAATGACTTTATAAGACCGGCAGAAACTATGCGAATAGGTTCCTATTGGCGTTACAGCCCAGTAGTAGAAACCTCTTTGACCCCAACTCGAGTGGGATCTGGGCCACTTAGAGGTGAACATACTCGTAGTGTAATGAAGGAATTGGGTTACTCTGAAGAAGAAATCGATGAACTACACGAAAAAATGGTAGTTGACTGGGAAGACCCGACAACCTGGCAGGAAGCCGGACACTAACAAACAGTTCATCGATTTCGAGGATTCTTATGCCTTTCTTACGGCATGCCCCCCAAACTTGTTCCTCATATACGCTAAAAGTCTAGACCCAAAAGAATTATCCTGCCTAGAACGGAACCTCATTTGTAAGGCAAGAGCTATTACAGGTGCAGGCACACTCAGTTCTATAGACTCTTGGACAGTCCACCTTCCCTCCCCAGAATCTTCCACATAAGGCTTAACACTGTCCAGATTCTTGTCTTCTGACAATGCTTCCGCTGTCAGATCCAATAACCAGGATCTAACAACGCTACCATGTCTCCAGATTTCAGATATTTGAGATAAATCCAGACCATATTCTTCCTTAGCATTCATGAGTTCAAAGCCTTCTGCATAAGCTTGCATGAGACCATATTCTATACCGTTATGTATCATCTTCACAAAGTGCCCTGACCCTGAAGGACCCACTAAACCATATCCAATGTCCTCCCCTGGCGCCAAAGCCTTGAATATTGGCTCCAGTTGCTCAAATATACGCCTATCGCCACCCACCATTATGCTGTACCCATTTTCCAATCCCCAAATACCCCCACTGGTTCCTACATCCAAAAAACCGATCCCAGCTTCGAGCAGATATGACCCTCTTCTGACACTATCTTTATAGTTTGAATTTCCCCCATCTATAACTACATCACCAATATCAAGGCCGGTTGAAAGAGTTTCTATGGTTTGTTCAGTAATTGAACCCGACGGAACCATAACCCAAATAAACCGAGGAGGCTTCAACGTTTGCATCAGTTCTTGAAGTGAGGAAACAGCTAGAACACCATCTCTCTCCACACTCTTTCTAGCTTCTTCATCTGGGTCATACGCTACTATCTTGTGCCCAGCCTTGGATATTCTTAAAGCCATATTCAATCCCATTCTACCTAGACCCACCATACCTATAT
>CAZNWQ010000048.1:0-9401 GCA_964576965.1 uncultured Dehalococcoidia bacterium | reverse complement strand
TAAATTCCATAGTGCCCTCCAACACCTAAAATCAAGTGATAGGTGAAGCCTATCGCGGTTATAGGAAACAACCTAGTTGAATTATAACTCATTTTTACTATAATTGTTTTCGTATAGTTATTAAAACTTAATGACGAATTACGAAACAAATATTTGAATTTGGTTAGGAGGCAATCTTGAGTAATAATCACTCAAATGTTACGCAACAGGCTAAAGAGTTGGAGAACAGATGGAAAACAGACCCTAGGTGGAAAGGTGTCGAAAGAAACTACTCTGGCGAAGACGTAATTAAATTAAGAGGCAGTGTGATGATAGAACACACATTGGCTCGACGTGGTGCCGAAAGACTTTGGAAAAGCCTTAATCAAGATGGGTATATCCGCACTTTTGGCGCTTACACAGGCATGCAGGCCACCAATATGGTAAAGGCTGGATTGCAAGCACTATATTTGAGTGGATGGCAAGTAGCTGGAGATGCAAACCTAGCGGGTCAGACCTTTCCTGACCAGAGCCTGTATCCATCGAACAGTGTTCCTGCAGTAGTCAAAAGACTAAACAACGCGTTAACAAGAGCCGACCAAATTCAAACACTAGATGGTGGTGGAGACTTAGATTATTTTGCTCCTATAGTGGCTGATGCAGAAGCTGGCTTTGGAGGAGCTATACACGCATATGAATTAATGCGATGGATGATAGAAGCCGGTGCTGCCGGAGTACACTACGAAGACCAGTTGTCTGCCGCCAAAAAGTGTGGACATATGGGAGGTAAGGTTCTTATACCTTCTAGTATGTTCGTCCAAACGCTAAATGCAGCCAGATTGGCTGCTGACGTACTAGACGTTCCAACAATACTTTGTGCCAGGACAGATGCCAGAGCGGCAACATTGTTGACCAGCGATATAGATGAGAGAGACGCAAAATACGCTACTGGAACGAGAACTTCAGAAGGCTTCTATGAAATCAATGACGGCTTCGATGCCGCTGTTTCAAGAGGATTGAATTATGCACCATATGCCGATCTACTCTGGTGTGAAACATCCGAGCCGGATCTAGACGAAGCAATAGCATTCGCAGATGCAATACATAAAGAATTCCCGGACATGATGTTGGCCTATAACTGTTCACCTTCGTTCAACTGGAAAGGTTATTTAGACGACGCAACAATAGCGAAATTCCAAGATGAATTGGGTAAAGTGGGATATAAATTCCAGTTTATTACTCTCGCCGGATGGCACATGGTAAACCTAAACGCATTTGAATTTGCTAGAGCCTACAAGGAAAATGGCATGACTACCTTCTCTCAAATGCAAGAGCAGGAATTCGCAGCAGAAAAATATGGCTACACCGCTACAAAACACCAAGCAGAGGTGGGTGCAGGATACTTCGATGAAGTACTGCTTAGCGTCAGTGAAGGCCAAGCCTCTACTGGAGCTTTATCAGGTTCCACTGAGAGCGCTCAGTTCTAGAAATAAATAAAAACGGCGGAGACTAAATGTTAAGTCTCCGCCGTTTTCGTTTAAGTCGAAACCAAGGAACTTTCTCGGTTGACTCACGAGGTTCAGGCAAGGTGACTCAAAGCCTTGTATGATCTATACTATTGACAACAAATTTAACATCTGTCTATACTTTCTTTTGCCTCAGCAGCCATTTGATTGGATTGCTGGCAATTTTATACTAAATATTAAGTTCTAATGATGAGGAGGGTAAGGATGGCCCGTAAATATCAACCGTATGGGGATCGAGTTATAATTAAACCGACACAGAGAGAAGAAGTTTCTGCAGGGGGAATAGTTCTCCCAGATACTGTCCAAGAAAAGCCACAGGAAGGTGAGATAGTGGCGGTAGGGCCAGGTAGAACTACAGAAGATGGCAAAAGGGTAGAAATGGAATCCAAAATTGGAGACTTGGTAGTCTACTCAAAATATGCTGGTAGCGAGTTAAAAGACGAAGGAGATGATCTCTTAATATTGAGAGAAGGCGACATATTGGCAAAAATCTCCTGATAAAAACGTGTCGAAGTGAAAGGAAAGAAAGATGGCTAAACAACTCACATATTCAGAAGAGGCTAGACAAGCCCTAAAACGAGGTGCTGATAAACTGGCAGATACTGTTAAGGTAACATTGGGGCCTAGGGGTCGTAATGTTATATTGGACAAAGCATTTGGCGCACCATTGGTTTGTAGCGATGGAGTAACTATAGCGAAAGAGATAGTCTTGGAAGATCCTTTCGAAAATATGGGAGCTCAGCTAATTAAGGAAGCTTCAAGCAAAACAAACGACGTGGCTGGAGATGGAACCACGACCGCCACAGTGCTGGCCCAGGCGATAATACATGAAGGCTTTAAGAACGTCACTTCCGGTGCAGACCCGATGTCTATTAAGAGAGGCATCGACAAATCAGTGGCTGCGATAAGGGAGGAAATTAGAAAAATGTCAACTCCTGTGGAAGGTAGAGAGCAAATCGCTCAAGTAGCAGCACTATCTGCCCACGAAGTTGAAATAGGCGATTTAATAGCCGAAGTAATGGAAAAGGTTGGGAAAGATGGAGTTATAACCGTTGAAGAGTCTAGAGGTCTTCTGTACGAGAAAGAGTACGTAGACGGAATGCAATTTGACCGCGGATTTATAAGCCCGTACTTCATAACCAACAATGAGAGAATGTAATGTGTCATAGAAGACCCATACATACTCATAACAGACAAGAAAATATCGGCTGTAGCAGACATGCTACCTGCTTTGGAAAATGTTTTGAAAGTAACGAAAAATGTTGTCATTATAGCTGAGGATATTGAAGGTGAAGCTTTGGCAACATTGGTAGTCAACAAACTTAGAGGCACTCTAACCCCTTTAGCAGTTAAAGCTCCAGGTTTTGGAGATAGACGTAAATCCATGCTTGAAGACATGGCAATACTGACAGGGGCAACTTTAATCAGTGAGGAAACAGGACGTAAGTTTGATTCCGTTTCTATAGAGGACTTAGGTAGAGCCAGGAGAATTGTGTCCAGCAAAGAAGAAACTACAATAGTTGGAGGTTCCGGAACTGACGACGATATCCAGGGAAGAATAAACTCCATAAAAGCACAACTCGAAGAATCTACTTCAGATTATGACCGAGAGAAATTGCAGGAAAGAATGGCTAAACTCGCTGGCGGTGTAGCAATTGTAAAAGTCGGTGCCGCAACAGAAATCGAACTCAAAGAGAAAAAGGCGCGAGTGGAAGATGCTTTGTCAGCTACTAGAGCTGCAGTGGAGGAAGGTATAGTGCCAGGAGGCGGAGTTGCCTTGGTCAGAGCATTAAACGGGTTAAAAGACCTTTCACTAACCGGTGATGAATTAACTGGACTCAGAATAATTCAAAAGGCATTAGAAGCTCCCATCCGGCTCATATCCGAGAATTCTGGATTCGAAGGATCTGTAATTCTTAATAAGGTACGAGAAGGTGAAGGTGACTGGGGATTCGATGCAGACAAAGAAGAATGGACCAACTTGCTCGCACATGGGATAATGGATCCTGCTAAGGTCACTAGAGCTGCTATTGAAAACGGAGCTAGTGTAGCAACCATGATATTAACCACAGAATCTATGGTCAGTGAAATACCTGTTAAGGAAACAATGAATCCACAAATGCCTCCTATGGATTACTAAAAACCAGGAGATATAAAAAAGTAGTGCTCCTTTTCAAGGAGCACTATTTTTTTGTCTCAAATAGTATCTTGCCAGGAAAACCAAAGTTCCGAGAATAATTATACTGAGATAACTTATCGACCTATCCAGTATAGCAACAGATACAGCATCACTTCTCGACATCGACAATGAAATCAGTCCAATAATGCCGGGTTCCACTATCCCGAGACCTCCAGGAGTTATTGGTACCGTGGTAAGAATTGCATTAACCAAAGTAACAAACAATATTAGAGACAAGCTCGGGTCGCTAGACAAATCCAGTGCTTGAATAACCAAGAATAACCTCAAAACCTCAGTAGACCAGATAATGATACTTAGAAAAACCAGCAAATACATCCGATTCAAACTACCCAACACCCCATCATGGAAAAGCTGATAAGACTTCTTGAACTTTTGTGGTATGTGAGTAATCAAATAGTGGCTATACCGCCTCATAACAAACAGACTAGCAAGACCGATAATAAACATAAATAGAGACAATCCTATAAATAGAACCATTCCACTTGAAAATATAGAACCGTAAAACGTCAAGAATGCTAATACTAATACAAAAAAAACAGTAGCAATATCCAAAATTCTTTCTGACAATATCGTGCCTATAACTCGAGGAAAACTATCTTTGTTATCTTGAGAAAATATATAAGCTCTATAAACGTCTCCTAGTCGAAACCAAGTTACGGTATTAGCAAACCACCCAAGGTACACGTATAACGAGCATTGAAATATAGAGTAATCTTTTGTCTCCAAGTTTTGACTTCGGTCGGAATTTTTGATCATAATACTCCATCGCCAACCCCTCAGTAAAAACCCAAAGTAATATGAAATGAACGCCAACGAATAAACAGCAAGATTACTCTTGAATATAGTCTCCCTAGTATTCACCCAATCAATCTCGACCTGTGTAATGAGTAGTGCTAGTAATCCAATCGCAATAACAAAAGACATGAAAGTCGGCCAAGAAAAAATTCTCCTGACCAGATCAACGGGGTTTTGTAAGTGGTTATATTCCATTTTCCAATCAAAAGTTTTTAGGATACCGCAATGGTTTCTTGTGCGGTATACCTGGTCTCCTTGGATACTGTGCAGGGGAAGATTCGATCTTATCAATAACTACTATAGTTCCATTAAGGTTTAAATCTGGAAGTGCAACTTGTGCTACATTTGACATCATGCCTCCCATGAGACCAATGGAGTACATTGAATCCTCTACTTCAGTACTAATATTGGGGCCTTTATGTAAAACAACTTTTCCACCCACAATACAAAATGGCAAAGTTATCTCACTCAACATTGTCAAATTACCTACAGCACGTGCCAAAATCAAATCAAATGTCTCTCTAAGAGATTTGTTATGGGCTAGCAGTTCTGCCCTTTCGTTGTGAATCCTAACGTCATCAAACCCCAACCTATCACAAATATGATTCAAAAATGAAACTTTCTTACCATTGGATTCAATCAATGACAAATTGATATGTGGAAACAGGATTTTCAATGGCAAACCTGGAAAACCCGCTCCGCTACCCACATCAATAACTGAAATGGTTTTGCCACGTGTAATTAAATCAGAAATTATAGGTACTATACTTATGGAATCCAGGAAGTGTTTCTTCTCCACATCGGGTTCATCACGTATCGCAGTTAGGTTTGTTATGTTATTCCAAATTGTTAATTCAGATGAGTAGAGCTTGAATGCAGATAATTGTTCATCACTTATATTTATGCCAAACTCTTCGGCACCTTTTTGAAGTATATACAATTAAGTTACTCTCGATTAAGTATTTCTTACAACAACTAAAAGAAATTAACAAAAATATGTCTAGACTTTTACAGATGGTAAATTCGAGTGACCCATCAAGTATTTATCTATACCATAAGCCGCCTGTCTGCCCTCTGCGATTGCCCACACCACTAAAGATGCACCTCTAGTAGAATCTCCAGCAGCAAATATTCCTGGCACACTGGTAGCTCGCTCACTATCTGTTTTAATGTTTCCTCTTCCATCCAATTCCAATGACGAGCTTTCTACCAAACCTTTATGCTCTGGATGCACAAAGCCCATTGCTAGGAGAACTAAGTCAACATCTATCGAAAATTCGGTCCCTGGCATTTCCTTCATCACCGGTCGCCCAGAAGTGTCCGGATCTCCCCATTCAACTCTTACCGCATTAAGTTTTTCTACTTTCCCGTTCGAACCAGATAGACTCTTCGTCAAAATACTATAATCTCTTAATCCACCTTCTTCGTGAGCCGGGGACGTCCGTAGCACCTGCGGCCATTGTGGCCACGGGTTGTCCGTTCCTCTGCTTGTCGGTGGCTCTGGCAATAATTCCAACTGATAAACTGTATTCGCTCCTTGCCTGTGCGCTGTGCCTAAACAGTCAGCGCCGGTATCACCACCACCCAATATTATTACTTTTTTATCTTTCGCAGTGATAGAATATCTACTAGTGATATTTTCACCTGAGACACGTCTGTTTTGCTGAGTCAAATAATCCATTGCGTAATGTACCCCGTCAAGATCTCTTCCAGAAACTGGTAATTCACGAGGTTGACCGGCCCCAATAGTCAGGCAAACAGCGTCAAAATCGTTTGCCAATTCATAAAGTTGTATATCTTTACCAATTTCAATACCTGTTTTGAATATTACACCTTCTTCAGACATAATATTTACCCGACGTTCTATGATGTCTTTTTCCAATTTAAAGTCAGGTATTCCGTATCTTAAAAGACCACCACTCTTGTCACTTCTTTCGAACAGAGTCACATTATGCCCTGCCCTGTTCAGTTGCTGAGAGGCAGCTAATCCAGCAGGACCAGATCCAACCACCGCAACCGTTTTCCCAGTTCGAGTTCTTGGTATTACGGGTTTTATCCAACCTTCATTGAAGCCTCTATCAACTATTGCTTTCTCTATATACTCTATTGTCACAGGGTCTTGATTTATTGATAGAACACAAGATGGTTCACACGGAGCGGGACAGATACGTCCAGTAAATTCCGGAAAGTTATTAGTAGAATGCAATCTTTCTAACGCCGACTCCCACTGATTAGTGTAGACTAAGTGATTCCATTCAGGTATCAGGTTTCCAAGTGGACAACCAACGTGACAAAATGGCACAGCACAATTCATACAACGAGATCCTTGATCTCTAGCTTCTTGCTCTGACCAATTATGATAAAACTCTTTGGAATCCTTAAGGCGGTCTTCTATTGATCGTCTTTGAGGTGGTTTTCTATTAAATTCAATAAATCCCGTGGGTTTACCCAATGTTCACCTGTTTCTTGCCTTGTGATATTTGTTTTTCTTGCAATACTCTCTTATAGTCGTTTGGCATTACCTTTATGAATTTTGGCAAATTTTCATCCCATGAGTCAAGTATCTTTTTTGCCGTACTGCTAGAAGAATAGCCATAGTGATCGGTTATTAAATTCCTAAGATAATCTTGATCCTCTTTATTAGAAACAGATTCTAGTCCAACCATGTCCGTGTTACATGAGTTAATGAAATCCCCATGTTCATCGTATATGTATGCTATACCACCGCTCATGCCAGCTGCAAAATTACGACCGGTTCTGCCCAAAACAACCACTGCACCACCAGTCATATATTCGCAACCATGATCACCAATCCCTTCAACCACTACTTCTGCACCACTATTCCTAACTCCAAATCGTTCTCCTGCTAAACCTCTTATGAAAACTCTTCCTCCGGTAGCTCCATATAAAACCACATTGCCAACAATGGTACTTAATTCTGGTACAAACGTAGATTCAGTTGGTGGAAAAACCACTATCTGTCCCCCTGATATACCTTTCGCAAAATAGTCGTTGGCATCTCCTTCCAGTGTCATATTAATACCCTTCGCCAAAAATGCCCCGAAACTTTGCCCTGCAGATCCCTTAAATGAACACTGTATTGTGCCAGCAGGTAATCCTTCTTCACCATATAATTCAGCCACTTTACCACTTAACATAGTGCCTACTACTCTATTGGAATTACGAATTGGTAATTCAATTTGCACCGGTTCTTTATTTTCAATTGCGTTCTTAGATAACTCTATTAGTTTATTGTCTAAGATATCCTGTAAACCATGGTCTTGTTTTGTCTGACAATATGTGGCAACGTCAGCATCAACTTCAGGAAGTTCCAACATAGAAGACAGGTCCATTCCTTTGGCTTTCCAGTGATCTATCGCTTTATGAGGCTCGAGCAGATCCATCCTACCTACCATTTCATTAACAGAACTTATACCAAGCGAAGCCATTATTTCCCTCAAATGTTCTGCCACAAAGTAGAAATAATTAACAACATATTCCGGTTTGCCAGCGAATTTCTTCCTAAGCTCTGGGTCCTGTGTTGCAATGCCAACTGAACAGGTATTCAAATGACATTTACGCAGCATTATGCAACCAAGAGTAACTAAAGGAGCAGTAGCGAACCCGAATTCTTCCGCTCCTAAAAGACAAGCTATGGCCACATCTCTGCCTGTTTTCAACTGCCCATCGGTTTGAACAACTATGCGTCCTCTTAAATCATTCATTAACAAAACTTGGTGTGTCTCTGCTAATCCCAATTCCCATGGTAACCCAGCATGCTTAACAGAAGATTCCGGAGAAGCTCCGGTTCCTCCACTATCACCACTTATTAGTACCACGTCCCCATGCCCTTTTGACACTCCTGCAGCTATAATACCTACGCCTACTTCAGCAACTAACTTAACGTGTATACGTGCAGATGGATTAACATTTTTTAAATCGTGTATCAACTGAGCCAAATCTTCTATGGAATAAATATCATGATGAGGTGGCGGTGATATCAATTCAACACCAGGCGTGGTATGTCTAATCCATCCTATGTAATCATCAACTTTATGTCCGGGTAATTGACCGCCTTCACCAGGCTTAGATCCTTGAGCCATCTTTATTTGTAGATCGGTAGCGTTAACTAGATAGTTAGTGGTAACGCCAAATCTACCAGAGGCAACCTGTTTTATAGCGCTATTTCTAGATTGCCCTTGATCATCTAAAGAAAATCTTCGATAATCCTCTCCACCTTCGCCTGTGTTACTCTTAGCCCCTATGCTGTTAGCAGCTAAGGCCAATGTTTCGTGCGCCTCCCGACTAATAGCACCCAGAGAAATAGCACCCGTCGCAAATCTTTTAACTATTTCCGACACTGGCTCTACCTCGTCTATAGGTATCGGTTCAATTTTCTTGAAATCCAGAAGTCCTCTCAATGTAGCTGACTCTCTATCCTCTTTATCTATCAGATCCGCAAATTTTCTGTATATTGAATAATCATTAATGCGAGTAGATTGCTGCAACAGCGATATTGTATCGGGATTATACATGTGGTATTCCCCGTCTCTACGCCATTGATATATACCGCCTTGATCCAAGTCCATACTACCTGCTACAAATTCATTTCTGTAACCCGATTCATGCCTTTGTCTTGATTCCATTTCGATTACGTCTAGATCTATACCTCCAACTCTAGATGCAGTCCAGCAGAAGTATTGATCAATCAAATCTTGATTTAACCCTATGGCCTCGAAAATTTGGGCCCCTCTGTAACTCTGAACTGTAGATATGCCCATTTTGGACATAACTTTCAGGACCCCTTTACCACAAGCTTTGATGAAATTCTGTTCTGCCTTCTTTGACTCAATTGCTTCCAACATGAGTCCGCTTGCAGATTGTTCATTTATTATTTCCAA
>CAZNWQ010000047.1:157-9601 GCA_964576965.1 uncultured Dehalococcoidia bacterium | reverse complement strand
GCTTAGTCTTACCAAATCCCGCGAAAAATGCGTTGGAATGGGCACTTCGTCTTGATCCATCTATAACGTATATATTGCCGAATTTAAAGTTTACCTTACTCGCATAGTCAATTATGGCATCCCTCAATGCACCTTCGTCTAGAGGTGTAAATTTATTGAATATTGGCATTATCCATACCGGAGCTATAACTTGAATAAATAATGTCGTCAAAGTCAGAAATGTGAACACATATAACCAAGCCATACTTCCAGTATATTCAAAGAAATACAGAACCCCCGCAAGGAGCGGAATCAGAATAGCCGCAGAAACTAAAGTCCCTTTTACGGTATCTATTAAATAGGTAATGTAAGTGGTTTTGTTAAATCCGAATCGTTCTTCAATTACAAATGTGCCGTAAAGACTAAATGGAATTTTTATCAAGGTATTTACAGTAAGTAAAACACCTACAAATAATATTCCGGTAATTATCCCATTAAATCCGAACGCTCTTACTTCTTGATCTATATAATTGAATCCGCCACCAAACCAGAAAATAACCAAAATAACAAGGTCAAAAAACCCAACCAATAATCCGAATCGCGACTGAACTCTGGTATATTCCTGTGACCTTTCATATTCATCAGCAGCGAAAACGTCTTCCAATCCAACTGGTGGCGATGTTTTTAAAGAACGTAAGTTCAAAATAACCGATAAAGATCCAAGTAAAAACTCGGACATTACAGCTACCAAAATTATCCAAAAAATAATGTTCATATTTTACCCTTAACTGAGTGGCAGCTATTCACCTATAAGCTCACAAAACTAGGTCATCTGCCGAATAATATTTATCATCGTAAATAATGCGGCTAGAGATGTAAATCCAATCGCAATAAAAAAGAAAAAAGCGAAGACGATAAAAATTAGACAACCACAAGTGACACTGGGTCTTCTTCTCTTGATTCTATTTTCCATAGATTTTCACGGTGTTAATTAGACAGCTTGTTCCGTCTCTACATGTGTCGGAACACCTGCTTCAGAAAACACTTCATCTATTTCTTCCCGAATTTCATCATCCAAAACCCAATCTATCGCTGCAACATTTTCTTTGAGTTCCCAGTCGTTTCTTACTCCCACTAAACCCACAGAAACCGCTGGATGACTCGTAGTCCATGCGATAGCCATTTGTGCAACAGATTTTTCATATCGTTTGGCAATTTCTTTCAATCTGTCCACCACTTTTAATTCCTTAGCAAATTCCTCCTCTTGAAACAATGGCAATCTGAAAGCCAATCCTCTGTGGCGCCAGTCTCCATCTTCAAAAGTAGTCTCAGGAGTAAACGCACCAGATAGTAAGCCGTAAGCCAGTGTTCCATAGGCCATGAAACCTATGTTGTTATCCAAACAATGATCTAAGACCTTAGATTCCATTCTCCTGTCAAACATGTTATATCCAACTTGGTTAGCAGTAAGATGTCCATGTTTTTCACATTCGTCCATCATTTCGGTCGTAAAATTTGAAACACCGTAGTATCTAATTTTCCCATCTTTCTTCAGCTTTTCCAGAGCACCCATGGTTTCCTCAAAAGGCGTTTCGTGGTCCGGCCAGTGTATTAAAAGTAAATCCAAGAAATCAGTGTCCAGTCGCCGAAGGCATCCTTCGGTTCGTTCAATAACATGATCATATTGGGAATTTCTACCTAAATTTTTCCCACTGTCGTCATATTGAAATCCAACTTTACTAACTAAAACAATTTCTTTTCTCTTATTGCCCATCGCTTTGGCAAGTAGTTCTTCCGAAAGATATGGACCATAGACTTCAGCCGTATCAAAAAGTGTAATACCATAATCAATCGCAGTATTCACAGCAATGCTGGCTTCTTTTACGTCAATGTAGCCATACTGCTTAGTACTCATTTCCCATGTTCCAAATCCTATAGCTGACGTAAAAAGATCACTGTCACCAATACGCCGTTGTTCCATTACTTCCTCCTTGCCTTAATTTTGTAAGACAGGTTTACTAATAACGAATATAATTGTATAAAATGTAATCCTATTTATACATACTCTATTCATAAATTGTACAACAATATGAGTTTAACTAAACGTTTACTAGAAATCCTATCTGTCGCCACCAAATTGGGCGACACCTCCTTTGGTGTCCCAATAGCTCACTTACGCTATTTCAGGGATGAGTATGTTAAAAAGCGCGGTTGGTTAAGCGAAGAAAAATACGCCGGCATAATCTCTTTATGCCAAGTTTTACCTGGTCCAACTAGCAGTCAGGTTGGAATAATGATAGGTATGTACAGAGCTGGAATATCTGGCGGTATAGTTGCATGGATAGGATTCACCTTACCTTCCACCATAGTTTTATTGGCATTTGCTATGGGAGTGAATAATCTGGAAGGTCTCCAAGATTCAGGATGGTTACATGGCCTCAAGGTTTTGGCAGTTGCCATAGTCGCCATGGCAGTTTGGGGCATGTTTAAAACAATATGTACAACTAAAGCTACCACTACAGTGGCGGTTCTTTCAGCAACGGCAATACTAATTTTATCTATACCTCTGATACAAATTGCTGTCATTTCGTCGGGTGCACTGATTGGATATCTGTTCCTCAAACCAACAATTCAGTCTTCTTCTGATACCAATGAGTTTTCAATTAACAAGAATCTTTCCATTATATCTTTACTACTTTTTGTTTGTCTGATAATAGCCTTTCCTCTGCTCAGTAACACAATATCGAACCCCTTTTTAGAAGTATCAGACAAGTTCTTCAGAACTGGTTCTCTGGTCTTTGGTGGAGGGCATGTAGTACTTCCTTTACTACAGAACGAAGTAGTAACACCTGGACTAGTTTCTCAGGATGCCTTCTTAGCAGGCTATGGTGCCGCTCAGGCTATCCCCGGCCCGCTGTTTACTTTTGCGGCGTACTTGGGAACCGTTATGCCATCGTTTAATAACCCACCTCTAATAGGATTGTTATGTTTAACAATGATATTCATCCCATCATTTCTATTAATAATAGGTGTAATGCCATTTTGGAATACACTGAATAGTAAGGTCTGGTTTAGAGGTCCCCTTGTCGGCATAAATGCGTCTGTAGTAGGACTGCTAATGGCGGCACTTTATGACCCTATCTGGGTAAGCGCTGTGGAAAATAACACAGATGTGGCCACAGTGGCAGGACTTATTTGCATCGTGTCCATATGGAAGTGTCCGGTATGGTTAGTCGTATTGATTGCCTCGGCTCTAGGTGAAATATTTTCAAGAAACTTACTACCACTATAACTCTCCGAAGTGCACTAAGTTTCTAAACGGCAACCACTCATCCCCCAACTACAGCCACGGACAAAAATGATGACCTGAATTGTGTACCCCATCTACCATCTATTTTCGTAAATATCCACAATGTATCAAACCCATGATATTCAGTATTATCTTCATGCTGTCGAGATTGTCTTATTATCAAATGAACCTTTTCGGGTCCAGCTTGAGCTGCACGGATAGACAAAGTCGAAGTATGGTGCCAATTCTCTTTTTCCAATCTGGCCTTGATGGCAGGTTGTGATGCTCGAAAATCATCAGCGGTTTCTATTCTTGCAAAACTATTCTGGCCATCCAATCGAATATGTGGGAAATGCATCTCCAGTATCTGTTTCTCAACGTCACCTTCATTCCAGGAATCATTCCACCTATGGAAAGAGTCTATTGCCTCCTGCGCTGAATCAGGCATAACATAACCTCCGTATAGTTTTAATTAAATTAAGTTTCTATGGGTAAATTGGCATAATGCCCTACTTGTCTTTGTTCTTCCTTCGATTAAGAATCTTCACTGCAAGAGGTACTAAGCAAAAACCCACAACAAACCACAATATCACTTCTGTAGACATAAAAAACTCCCTATATAAAGTTGACTCATCTCGATAGCTTCAGAAGTTCCTCCATCTATATTAATTGATGGTCTAGTTAGATAGCTGGCGCGGTAAGACGCGAGGAACCATATAACATCACCTGATTCATTAGCTTCTTCCACTCTTCCTAATGGAATATTCTGGGATCTCTGATCATAAAAAGCATCAATTGTCATGTATGGGTCATCAGTTCTTATTTGAGGTGTTAACGTCTCCTGAAATATGGAGAGCAAAAGCTATTATTACATCTAGCCACTTTTAGGGCTCCGTTGGTTTCATCATGGTAGCTAATCAATGGAAATCCATTGGTACCAGTGGTTATAGAAGTATGATCTCCAGTTATACCTAGATAATCAATAACCAGAACAGTATAAGCAGTGCACTCGATATTAGAACAGTGTGCCATCTTTAGATTATACTCAGTAGCATCGTAATAGCTTATAACACCCAGGCCATCTGATCCAACAGTTATAGACGAATTTGAACCTACTAAATTCGGACCATCAATAGTAGTCTTTGTAGCAGAGGTACATTCTATATTAGAACAATGAGCAACTTTAAGGTCATTAACAAAATAGTAGTTACCTGGTGAACCAGTGGCAGCATTATAATAACTTATCAGACCAAGCCCGTCCGATCCTATAGTTATAGAAGTTCTTTGCCCTGTCTGGTAGTCCGCATCAACTGTACTTGTAGTCGATATTGAACAATCCAGATTTAAGCAGTGAGCGACCTTTAAATTATTGCTAGTTATATCGTGATAGCTTATCAGACCCAACCCATCTGAACCTGTAGCGATGGATGAATATCTGCCTATGTCTCCCATAGTATCCACTGCCGTTATCAAGGCCAATGTGCATTCTTTGTCAAAACAGTGAGCAACTTTTAGATTCTTATCTGTACCGTCGTAATAACTGATTAATCCCAACCCATCTGCCCCAATAGTTACCGATGGAGATTGACCAACGTCTCCTTCGGTATCCAATGACGTTATGGTGGCATCAGAACACTGTATGTTGGAACAATGAGCCACTTTAAGGTCAAAATTAGTTGAATCATAGTAAACTATTAACCCAAGTCCATCAGCACCTATGGTAATTGAACTATCCTTTCCAACAACATATTCAGAATCCAGAACGGTAGATGCTGCGGAAGTGCATTCAACATTCAAACAGTGGGCGACCTTTAAGTCAGCATTGGATACATCATAATAGCTTATTAAGCCAAATCCATCTGTCCCTACAGTAATGGAAGAGTAATGACCTGTTACACCTTCGGTATCCACGGCCGTAATTACAGTGTCTGAAGGTTTAGCCCTCGCTGTAGGAGATGCAATTTCTGATGTCGTACCAGAAGAACCTTGAGGACCAATCGGTCCCTGCGGGCCTTCAGAACCCTGCAATCCAACATCTCCTTTTTCACCTTTTTGCCCGGTATCTCCTTTTGGGCCGGACAACCCGGTATCACCCTTATCACCAGTTGGACCAGCATCCCCCTCGGCACCTCGTTCACCCTGTATTCCATCTGACCCAGGTAGTCCCTGTTGACCAGCATCGCCTTGTGGACCTTTAGGGCCTTGTGAGCCAATAGGACCAACATCGCCAGCACAACTGGAAACAGAAATCAGGATTGCTGTCAGCAATCCGATTTTTATAATTCTGGAAAAATGCTGTATTATAATTCTACTCCTAAGCAGGAGGTGGATTTTTATTCACTTCCTAGTTAGTAAAACAAACGTTCCGATTTCTTTGCCATATCTACAAGGGTTTAATCTGGGAAAATGGTGTGGAATCATACTATCATAAAAGATAAGTTCTCAGTAATTATGAGGAATGTCAAAGAACCACAGTGATTCTGGAAACTGCTGACCTGGCTTTATCACGAGCCTGATCGATGTCCTCACCAGTACTAACTATTACTCCTAATCTTCTATGCCCATTGATCTCGGGTTTCCCAAACAAACGAATGTTGGTATCCGGATCAGATACGACATCTCCAAGTTTCTCGAATCGTATGTCATTTGATTGGCCCTCAACGACAATGGCGCATGAAGCCGAAGGGCCTAATTGTCTTATGTTCGGTATTGGGAGCCCAAGGATAGCACGAACGTGCAACGCGAACTCTGAATAGTCCTGTGATATCAAGGTAACCATACCTGTATCGTGAGGTCTAGGGGAAACCTCGCTGAAAAACACCGTGTCCCCTTTTATAAAGAGTTCCACTCCGAATATCCCGAATCCTCCCAATGCCGATGTGACAGTTTCTGCAATGAATTGAGCCTGTAGCAAAACCGTTGCATCCATCGGATGAGGCTGCCACGATTCTCTGTAATCTCCATCTATTTGCAGATGTCCTATAGGATCACAGAAACTGGTTCCATTCATATGTCGAATAGTCAAAAGCGTTATTTCATAATCAAACTCTATAAAACCTTCCACTATAACTTTGGCCGCATTACCTCTGCCCTCTCTCGCTGCTATTTCCCACGAATTCTCTATATCATCCCGATTACGTGCGACAGTCTGACCTCTGCCGGAAGAACTCATTACTGGTTTTATAACACAAGGAAATCCTGTTTTATCGGATGCATGCAAGCATTCCTCCAAAGACTCGGCAAAAGAGTATTCCGAAGTTGGGAGACCCAGTTCCTCAGATGCCAATCTGCGAATGCCCTCTCTATCCATAGTGAGCCTTGTTGCCCTGGCAGTAGGAATAATATTAAAACCGTCTCGTTCAAGTTCGACTAGAAGATCGGTAGCAATTGCTTCAACTTCAGGTACAACAAAATCTGGTCTCTCGAGCTCTATTACTTGTTTAAGAGCATCTCTATCCAACATGGAAATAACGTGGGACCTGTGAGCGACCTGCATGGCCGGCGCGTTAGCATATCTGTCTACCGCAATAACTTCGATACCCAGCCTTTGTGCTTCGATAGCCACCTCTTTACCGAGCTCTCCTGAGCCTAAGAGCATCAATCTCGTGGCTGAACCTGAAAGAGCAGTCCCGATGCTCGTCATATATCACCTCGTTTAGTTTTATAAAGGGTTTGATTACTCGAAAAAACTTGTTTATATTATATATTAACAAAGTGGATTGTAACTCAGTCATTTTTTATTTCGCTCAGCAATTTCGTTCTTAAACTTTGCGAAAAATATATCTACAAAAAAGGTAAAATCCATGATCTGGAAAGTCCTTGGAATGATAGGTAGTCTGGTAATGATACCTGTAATCCTAGCTGTATCGGCCGGAGTAACGCTTGCAATCAATCTTATTACACCTCAAGTAGAACCAGGCTGTTCATTCGGATGCCCCAAATACCCTGCAATCGTCATTACCATAGGCGGACTTCTCGCTATAGGCATGGTAATCGGATGGTTGATTTTCGCCAGTAAATCTATATTCAAGAACCCGAACCCTAGTGATCAACGGGGAAACACGCAAGGCGAAACTGGTGTATATCCGAAGATTAACTGTACAAATTGCGGTACTCTCATGGAAACAGACGGAGACTTCTGCGGATCATGCGGAGGGCCCAAGTCTGAAATGGATCACCCTGCGGATACTACTCCAGATGAACCCCCAAAGGAAGTTTCCACCTTCGCGAAATTTATGGCCATACTCGGAGTTATAATTCTTTCATTTATAGTTATCGACGTAATACAAAGTTCACTTGCCCCTGATGAACCGGAACATCCTCTGTATAAAGCTCTTCAACTTAAAGATGAGGACAGACCGGCAGCTATGAGCATTCTGAATGAAATATTGGAAGGTCGTGATTGGTCTGTAATAGTGTTAAACAACAGTCAAGATATAACTAATGCAGAATTGTGGATACATGCACTAGATGAAAGAGCACTGTTACATCTCGATAATGCAGATGACGCCAGAATACAGGAGGACTCTGTCACACAAAAACTAAGCTGGGAACTCTCGGCACAGGACTGGGATGAAGCAATAGAAATGTGTAACAAAACAGACTACAAATCAGAATACTATACCTGCAGGGATGATGCCTATGAAAAACGTTTGTATTTTGCTCTTTTCCCTCATCTTAATTTAGGAAACTACGACACAATGCTGGACATTACAAACACGCTCATCGAATCAGATCCTGGACATGGAAACTATCGTCTAAGACGTGGCCAGGCATATGCGGGTTTGAACAATCACGAACGTGCTTTGGAGGATTACAACAAAGCCATACAAATTCACGATGACAGAGAAAACTACTATATGAGCAGGCATTGGTCTTTAAAAGGCCTCGGCCGCTATCAAGAAGCCGGATCTGACCTGGCACTGGCATGTAAATTCAACGAGATAAATGGTAACGGGGACCACAAAGATTTTGATGATCTCTGTGATGGAAATGAGGTGAAAGATGCCCCAACAAAATCATCTGCAGCAAGCGATGTTCAAAAGTCATCTGAGCCAACTGCTACTCCTGTTCCAAAAACAAACTACAACGACTTAGGTTATGAAGCCTACAAGGCATCAGATTACGATGCAGCCGTTCAGCATTTTGAAAAACACTTAAAGGAAAAGCCTGACCATGCTTTAGCATGTTGTTTGATATTCCTCAAAGAATCATACGTTCATCTTGGTCATTTCCATAAAGCACTGGAAATTCAATTGCAACATATATCTGCAAAGGAAGATAAGAATCCTGAATGGTCTACATCAGATGATGGCCTTGGCCATCAAACCGAATTAGGTTCAATATATTTCAAACTAGAGAATTACCAAAAGGCCTTAGAGATATGGGAAGATGTATTAAAAGTTGACCCTGATAACAGAGGAGCGACATTCAAAATAGAAGAGTTAATGTATCTAGGTGTACTAGAACCACCAAAAACTGAAAACTTTTCCGTCGACGAGACCGTACCAGAGAATCTTTATCAACAGGGAATCAGCCACTTAAGAAATGGTGAGTTTCAATCTGCTATTACAAAGTTCACTAAGTTTATTGAATCGGAACCCAACAACCCCAATGGCTACTTCAAAAGAGCGGAAGCGTATCACTATGGACTCAATGACTGTAAGATGGCCATATCCGACTATACAAAAGCTATAATCCTAGGTATAAAAGACTCCAATGCATCAAAACAGCAAGCAGAATGTTATCAAAATTAATAAAGGAAATATAAATGAACATACAGAATAAAGTGGCTTTAATTACAGGATCCGGAAGAGGAATGGGGCGTGCCATCGCGTTGGGTCTAGCAAAAAATGGCGCAAAAATAGCCTTAACAGGACGGAATCAAGATTTACTGGATAAAGTTGCAAAAGAGATAGAAGATATCGGTGGTAATTCAAAAACTTTCTTGTTGGATGTTACCGACGATTATCAGGCCGAGGCTGTTTCAAAAGAGATTTTCGAAGAATGGGGCAGTATTGATATTCTGGTGAATAACGCAGGGGTCATCCTTTACGACAAACCTGTCTGGGAAACGACACTTGAAGACTGGTACTTCATAATGGATACAAACCTAAAAGGAACCTTCCTTACATGTAAAGCTGTTCTGCCTTATATGATGAAAAAGGGAGAAGGCT
>CAZNWQ010000047.1:0-147 GCA_964576965.1 uncultured Dehalococcoidia bacterium | reverse complement strand
AATAAATATAGGTTCCTCATCAGGGAAAGAACCCGATGATGAGTATGGACCGTACGCAGCCTCAAAATGGGGCGTAGTTGGATATACCGCTTCGTTAGCTAAGTCCCTTCTTGGCCAAGGCATAATTGTGAACGGAATTAATCCAAC
>CAZNWQ010000046.1:0-9630 GCA_964576965.1 uncultured Dehalococcoidia bacterium | reverse complement strand
AAGGCGAGGGTCCCAGTTCCACCAAACACCCCAAACAGGTTTGGCCCACATTACGCCTGTAACTATTAAAACAGTTGTAAATAACACGCCAACCTCTGCACTTGCCAATGCTAGCCTGTCCCATGATTTACTTTTCTTAATTAAATATCCTGTACTACCTATCAAGACCAGGAAAAAAGCTAAAAATGCTACCCAAGCAGTTGGTACGTGCAAATAAAATATTCTTTGTACTATTCCTAAGTTTTTTTCCGTCGGAACCCACATGAATATTAGGTACATGTTTAAAACCATGGCAGATCCACCAAAGGCAAGAAACAATTTTCTGCTGGCCCCAAGGTTTTTATTTCTCATACTTGCCATAAAGTTACTCCTGCATTATATGTTCGAATAATAATGGCGATACAACTAGAGATAATACATCAAAAACGATTATTATATGTATACCCCTAGCAGCATCTGACCATCCGCCGCCATCCAGTATATTTGCAGATGCCACAACTGATCCTATCAGAATTGGCATCACTATCGGCAAGAACATTACAGGTAACATAATCTCTCTAGATCGTGTGTTAACAGCCATGGCCGAAAAAAGTGTGCCCAAAGATGCAAATCCTATTGTACCCAATACCACGATTAATAAAAAAATCGGGTGTGTTATAGAAGTATTAAACAGGATAGCATATATAGGTAAAAGTATTATCTCTGAAATAGTCAGAAAGACAAACATCGACAGCATTTTGCCGAAAAATATCGAGTCTTTACTAACAGGTGTCAGTAACAAACCGATAATACTACCTTGTTCATGTTCGATAACAAATAATCTGTTTAGGCCAATCACTCCTGCAAACGTTATAGAGACCCAAATAGCCCCAGGGGCAATTAATGACGCTAGTTGAGGAGATGACCCAAAGGCAAAATTAAATATCACTAATGCTAGCAGTGCGAAGGAAACTATAGAAATAATTACATCCTTGCTCTTCAATTCTAAAAGCAAATCTTTCCATAGTATTGTCTTTATGGCGACCAATGATCGTTTCATAACTGATCCTGCCTAAGAATATTATAATCCCTCTCAAATACTTCCTTATCTATATCAACTCTCTTTTTATCGTAGGATATTTTGCCTTTTGACAAAACTGTCACCCTGTCTCCCATTTGTAATCCCCTATCAATATTGTGAGTTGTCATCAAAATAGTTCTCTTACCTCTTTGCCCAGATCTTATCATTTCATAAAACCCTTCAAGTGCCTCCTGATCTAGTCCTGATTCTGGTTCATCCAAGAAAAGTATTGGTGGGTCGTGTAGAATAGCCCTCGCTATGGAAATTCTTTTTTGCATGCCATGAGACATGTGCCTAACTTTTTTCCTCAAATAGTGTTCAGTGCCAGTTATATCCGCTGCTAATTCTATCTTGTGCTCTATGTCTGGCAAATTGAACATCTTGCCATAGAAAAACAGGTTGTCATAAGCGGTAAGGTCAGAATAAAGTAGCAATTCATGAGTTACTACTCCTATGTTTTTTCTAATGAGAGCTTTCTCTTTTTTTACGTCAAATCCAGCTACGTATATTTCGCCTGATGTTGGCGTGGATATTGTCGCCAGATTATTTACTAAGGTTGATTTACCGGAACCATTGGATCCAAAAATCACCGTGAGGCTCCCCCAATCTACAGACATATCTAATTCGTTTAACACTAAGTTGGAGGCGAAGGATTTGCGTAATCCCTTCGCCTCTATTGCAAATCTAGTATTATTATTAGTGTTTGACATAGATTAAGAATTTCTCCTCACTTATCTTTCCTGCATAACACATACATGGAATTGCCTTATAATACATTACCCTATTTTCCTTTGCCAACGGCTATAGGTTTCATTGAAATAGTCTTATCGGTATGAATCGGTATGCACCCAACTAAATTTGTTTCGTTGACAGCCCGATTATATGCCTGATAAAATCACTCGCACACAAAAGATTTATTTGGTAGAAGAATAGAGGTTAATTATGGCAGAAACCGAAGTTACAATAAGTGAAGTCCAAGAGGCTCTGAGAGATGTCTATGACCCTGAAATTCCTGTTAACGTTTTGGACTTGGGATTGATATATGATATTAAAATCGATGAAGGCCAAGTCTACGTACAAATGACTCTTACTGCCCCTGGCTGCGGAATGGGTCCATATATAGCTCAAAATGCTGAGTGGCGTATTGCCGAAATAGATGGAGTAGAAGACGTTGAAGTTGACATGGTTTTCGATCCCCCATGGAGCCCAGAACTGATAACAGAAGAAGGAAAAAAACTGTTGGGACTAGACTAAACCGTTCTAGTAACTTTTGTAATTAGATTGTTCGGGGTTTCAGAACTCACAAATCATGCATTAAAACTGCTTGATTAAAAATATGTATTGTTGGCAACGAGATTGAGTTGCCTGACAAATCACACAAATGGGACAGTGTGGACCTAATTAAAAGAAAAGAGATGCCCTTATGACTCGTCAAATGTCTCCTCAAGAGCAAGCCCGTCTAGAAGCAATTAAAAAAACTTGGCAACAAAGAAAAGAGATAGGTAACAAGCTAGCCAAAATCAAGAATAAAATCGGCGTCTACAGCGGCAAAGGCGGAGTCGGGAAAACCACTATCGCTGTAAACTTGGCAGTTACGTTGGCTCAACAAGGCTACACAGTCGGATTGATGGATACAGACATAGACTGCCCTAACGCAACGCGAGTTCTAGGCATAACAGAAAAACCGACATCCTTTGAAGGGATGCTAATACCGCCTGAAAAGTTTGGTGTAAAAATACTTTCTATGGCATTTTTCCAAGAAAATGAAGAGGAAGCTATTATTTGGCGTGGACCCATGATACACAATGCCATAAATCAGTTTATGCAGACTACAAACTGGGGAGAACTAGACTATATGATAGTAGATTTACCTCCCGGAACTTCTGACGCTCCTTTAACGGTAATGCAAGTGTTGAACCTAGATGGTTTTGTAGTGGTAACTTCTCCTCAAGAATTATCTAAACTGGACGCAAAACGATCAATTAACATGATAAGAAAATTAAAGATTAATGTGTTTGGAATCGTAGAAAACTTTAGCGGTAATATATTCGGTACCGGGGCAGGTGAGGCGTTGTCAGAGGAGATGGATCTACCTTTTATAGGCAGAATAGATATGAGGCCTGACTACATGGATCTAAAGGCCCCTGCAGTGGTATCAAATCCACTCATATCTGCAGAATACGAAAGCCTTTGTTCCTCCTTAAACCAAATTGTCGACAAGATATCATCGAATTAAGTAGCTTATTCCACTTAGTCTGACTCAATAAAGCTATTCTTGGCTTAAAGATCTACCTTTCCTTGCGGCTTTTCTGAAACGTCTTCCTTCCTGAACTACTTCCATTTTCTTTGAGACATAATTCTTAATATTAGAGGTCTCCTTTATTAGTCTTTCTTTTGTTACTGAAGAATATTCACCACTTTGCCTAAATTTAGCAAAACGTTCTTTCAACAATGTTTTTACAGGCACATCGACTATCTCTTGAAGTCCCTTAAGCAAACTGTCCTTAAGATTCAGAGCAGACTCTTGTGGGTTGCGATTGGCTCCACCTGCAGGTTCTTCGACAATTTCGTCAATTATACTAATTTCTTTGCATTGTTCTGCATTCAATTGAACCGCATCCACATTCAATCTATTTCTGTAAAAATTCTGTTTGGCTTCGAACGGACTCTCTATGGTATAGATTGCGTTTTGATACATCATTACGATGTCACTTACGCAAAGCGCCAAAGCACCTTCGCTACCAGTGTTGCTAACTATCACAGATATTGTAGGAGCATTTATTCTGAGCATAGTCTCTGTTGAAAAAGCTATTGAGCTTCCGATGCCACGTTCTTCTGAGTCCCGTCCATAGTTCGGCCCCGGGCTATCTACCAAGCTCAACAAAGGGATCCCTAGACGGGATGACAAATTCATTATTCTTTGCGCTTTTCGAAATCCTTCAGGATTAGTTCTCCCTTCATGTCTTCTTCTGGCGCTAATATCGTGACCTCTTTCTTGTCCAATCACTAGTACCGGATAGGCCTCTAATAAGCCCAGCCCTGCAATTACGGCTGGGTCATCACCGTACAATCTGTCTCCATGCAGCTCTATAAACACGTCAAATGTACGATTAATTAAATCGCTGGAAGTGGGCCTCTGGTTTTGTTCCGACAAGGGAACTGCTTGCCAGCTAGATGGCCAAAGTTCCTCTATTTGTGGAGATTCTGTTTTTTTCCATGCCCGAATGGCTTCAAGTAGAGCATCCGCTTCTGCTCCGACTTTGCTTTTTGTGTTGCACAATAAATGTATGGCGATGGTTAGGGCATCCCGCATTTTACGCCTATCTATTACTTTGTCTATCATCCCATGGCTTAGCACAATATCTGCTAATCCTTGGTTAAAAGAGTTGCCGTATGGTTCACTAGTAATATCATCAGTTCGTTCCGGAGCTAAGCCAATCATAGCTCCTTTTTCACCAAAAACTATATCTGCCAGACTACCAAAAGAGGAATATGATTGACCAGTAACGGTATTAGCCATAACGCAAATATAAGGTAGCCCCTTGTCTTTGAAATTGTTTAATGCAACCAATATCTTAGGTATCTGCATCAGCTGCATCAGACCCTTGTTTTCAGTCTGTCCTGTTGAAAGCAGAGCCACAATCGGGAGTTTTCTTCTGGTTGCGTTTTCAAATGCAAGAGCTATCTTTTCACCTGATATTGTCCCAATGGTACCTCCAAAAAACCTGTAATCTAAAGATATTATTTGCGAAAGAACTCCTCCAATGGAAGCGACGCCCGTAATGGTTGCTTCTGATGATTCACTTGAATTTTGCACCGTGGACGGGGCGGTTATGGATGTTCCGGATTCCTTAAACGAACCGCCATCCACTAAAACATCTATTTGTTCCCGAGCGGTCAACACATAATGATGATTACAATGGGGACATACTCTATATTGCAAGAACTCTTTTGCGTCTGATACAGGTTTCTTGCAATATAAACAATCCGTGAATAATTGATCTTGGTTTGTATTGGTAACATCTTTTTTTCTAATGAAAGATGTCAAACGGTTTGCGAACTGACGCAGCATATTAAACCTCTTACCCGTATTGGTCCTGTTCTATCCTATCACATCGCGAGACTTACCTGCCTCACCTGGACCAACCACTCCTTGTTCTTCCAAAACATCCATAAGCCTAGCTGCTCTTGGATAACCGATCTTTAGTCGCCTCTGCAATAATGAGGTGGATAATCTATTATACTGAGACGCAACCTCCAAAGCTTTATCGAAAAGTTCATCATCTCTATCGTCAGATCGAAGTTCGCCGGCTGAAAACACTTCTTTGAATTCCAAGGATATCTTTGGCGGGAGTGGTCCTCGTAGATTTTTCCAATGTTCTACTAATTTTTCTATCTCTGAGTCAGATATAAACGCTCCTTGGATTCTTTTAGGCTTAGGAGCGTCCGGTGGCTGAAAGAGCATGTCGCCACGCCCAAGTAATTTCTCAGCTCCCACTGAATCTAAAATTGTTCTTGAATCCACTTGAGAGGCTACCGCAAAGCTGATTCGGCTAGGGAAGTTAGCCTTTATTAATCCCGTCACAACGTCTACAGAAGGTCGTTGAGTAGCCACAACTAAATGAATCCCAGTGGCTCTTCCAAGTTGCGCCAATCTGGTAATGGACCGTTCTATATCAGATGAGGCCGACATCATCAAATCTGCTAATTCATCAACCGCAACAACCAAAAGTGGCATTTTCTGATCTAGGGAAAGTTTTTCATTATATCCTTCTATGTTTCTTACTCCGGCTTCTTCAAAAATTTTATACCTTCTGAGCATTTCTTGAATCATTCCTTTGAGCATTAACACAGCTTTTTCCACCTCGACTATTACTGGTTCCATTAAATGAGGTATACCGTTATAAGGAGTCAACTCAACTCTTTTCGGATCTATAAGAAGCATTCTTACTTCCCATGGTGAATTCTGCATAATAATTGAAGCTATAACCGAATTTATGCAAACACTCTTTCCACTTCCCGTAGATCCAGCTATCAGCAGGTGTGGCATTTTGGCCAAATCTGCCGCTGCCACTTCTCCTCCAGTACCCAAGCCAAGTCCCAGTGTCAGTTTAGATTGATTGCTTGCACGAGCAAATGTTTGGGTTTCCATAACTGTCCTAAGGGTAACTACTGCAGGCTTTGGATTAGGTACTTCAATGCCAACTAAAGAAGCTCCGGGAATAGGAGCTTCAATCCTCAAGCTGGGCGCCGCTAATGCCAAAGCTAAGTCCTTTTCTCTTGCTACTATACTGTCTACTCTAACTCGAGTTTTATCTTCCACTTTAGTTATAATTGGTTTACCTCGTTCGTCTAGTGCCGCTTTACCTTCAGCATTGCGTTCTCTAACATTCTTTGACTTTCTATTCCAACCCGGGACTAAGCCAAACATAGTCACTACTGGGCCTGGTTTAACTTCATCAACAGTCACTTCTATTCCGTAATCGCCAAGCGTGTTTTCTATCAAGAGAGATGTTCTCTCTTGATCTATATCTGGATTTTGACTACCAGGAGGCGGCAAAGTTAACATCGCTATCTCAGGGAGGTTCCATTTTGATATATCCTTCAAAGATATCTTCGCAACCACCTCTGTATCGGCAGATTGTGCCGGCTCCCCGATAATAGGCTGACTTTTATTAGTTTCTAGCCCGCTTCTTTCAGGTGCGATTGGGGCTCTTTTCCTTGCATTAATAATTTTGTTAGTTATAGACGTACCTGCAACAACGGGAACTGGTGCTTCTGCCACAGAAATTGTTTTATTTTGTTTTGCTATAAATTGATTTTTGGGTTGCAGGGTTTTTCTTCTATAGCCTGACTTGATATATTTACTTAATGTAAATAAAACAGCTGAGAATACAGATACACAAACTCGGATAATACCCACAAACGCTGCTAATGCTAGTGTTGGACTCAAAATAACGGATAAAACAACCATGGCAAAAACAAATCGCATTGCTGATTCTAAGTTGCTAGAGCCAGAAATATATCGTCCTACATTCCCGCCTAAAGAATTAACGTAGGTTGCTGGATATGGGTTAGGTATAATTGCTATGAAACCCCATGAGATGAAGGAAAATCCTACAATTGTTAACCAGATTTTCCAATACTTTCTGTCTAAAAACTCTCGTTTCTTCGTCGCACAAAAGACCCCTATAGCTACACACAAACCAGGTATTAGGAAGCCTAACCCATAGGTTGCCAAGAGAGAATCCCACGCTAGGCGAAGCTGATCCGTGGCCTGTTCCACTTTCCATACAAACAGAACACTGAAAGAAAGGACAACAAGAACAACCAATCTTAGTTTCAATCGTGTATATGTACTAGACATCCTACCAAACATTCACATTACCCCCCGACGTCAATTATCACAGGAGTTATGATCGGCTTGCGACCGGTTCTATGGATCAATAATTCAGACACTTCATCTCTTATCATATCTTCTAAACTGGAATTATCTAATCTTGAATCTATTTGCCTGTATAAAGACTCTTTTACCACAGCCCCTATATCATTGTCCAACAGTAATGCCATTTCTGTTGGAATGACTCCCTCAGAAAATATCTCTGGTTCTCTTAGTATTACACTCGCTCTACTGTCTATAGTTGCCACAATGAACAAGATGCCCTCTCTAGCCAACGACTTTCTGTCTTCAATCAATTTTCCTTCTATTGTCCAAGCTTGAGGTCCGTTAACGTATACCGGACCTGCCTTAACTTTGTCACTGATCATTGCCTGATTGTCATCTATCGTCAAGACATCTCCGTCTTCTAACACAAATGTGTTTTTCCTTTCCATTCCTAAAGAACACGCTATGTCAGCGTGGGCCTTAAGATGTCTATATTCTCCATGAATTGGTACAAAATATTTCGGTTTAGTCACATTCAACACCATTTTCAATTCTTCCTGGCTAGCATGACCATGAACATGCACTAGCGCTATTTTGTCATGTAGAACCTTGGCTCCGAGTTTCAATAAATTGTTTATGTTTTTGCTCACTACGGTTTCGTTACCCGGAATAGGAGTTGCGGAAATAACCACCGTGTCTCCTTCGATAATTGTTAATTCTTTATGCTCGTTTTTTGCAATACGTGTCAAGCCTGACGTTGGTTCTCCCTGGCTACCGGTAGTTACTATTACAACTTCACTTGGAGCAAGATATCTTATTTCTTCGGTCGAAACAATCAAATCATTAGGAGCTTGCAAATATCCTTCCCTTAATCCCAGTTTCACATTATCTTTCATGCTCTTGCCAACAAAGGAAACTTTGCGTTTATATTTAACCGCAGCATCTAGTATTTGCTGAACTCTTGCTATTAACGACGCAAATGTTGCTACTATAACCCTGCCGGATGATTCACCAATGACTTTCTCAAGAGTTTCACCGACTATTTTTTCGGAGGGCGTGTAGCCAGGAATTTCAGCATATGTAGAGTCTGAGAGTAATAGCAAAACCCCTTGCTCTCCTAATTTAGATAGCACACCAAGATCCGTTGGGTTACTGTCTACAGGTGTATGATCTATCTTAAAATCACCGGTGTGTACCACGTTGCCTAAGGGAGTTTCTATTACTATACCCATTGCGTCTGGGATGCTGTGGCAAACCCTGAACCAGTGCACAATAAACTTCCCTATCTTGATCTTGTTTTCTGGTTCTATGGATTCTATTGTGCGTTCCTTTAGGATTTTCCTTGGCCTGATTTTTAGCTCCATAAGTCCTTTTGCTAATTTCGGTGCATAAACTGGAACATTAAAATCTTTAAGAAGATACGGGATAGCTCCAATATGATCTTCGTGCCCATGCGTTATTAATATTGCTCTGACTTTGTCACGATTATCTTTTAAAAATGTAGTATCGGGTATAATAAGGTCGACTCCCGGTAAATCTTCTCCTGGGAATAGAACTCCTGCGTCTATCACTACTATGTCCTCTTCGTATTGGATAGCCATCATGTTTTTTCCAATAGTGCCGAGACCTCCTAGAGGGATAATCTTTAAGGATTGTGCCATATTACCTCTTAAAACATGCTTAATTGTTCGCCGCCATTCATACTTTCTTCTTTAGATGACGTTGATGCAGTTGAAATGGATATATCTTTTAATAATGATCTCAAATTCATCATGTCTTCTTCTAGTAATTTCTTAAATCTATCTTGCCTCAATGCTGCTGCCGGATGATACATGGGATAAAATTTTTGGTCTCCCTGTGTCATTAATTTGCCTCTCGAAGTACCTATGGTTTCATCCGGAAAAAATCTATTGAAAGAAAATCTGCCCAAAGTAATTATAATCTCCGGATTTATTAACTCAACCTGTCTTTCCAAATATTTCTTGCACTGATCCATCTCAAATGGCAAAGGGTTTCTGTTGTCAGGAGGGCGGCATTTTACAGTATTCGTTATATAAACGTCGCCTCTGGTAAATCCAGCGTTCGCTAGGAGTTCCGACAGCAGCCTTCCTGCCGCCCCAATAAAAGGCCTTCCCTCCTTATCTTCATTGAATCCGGGAGCTTCGCCAATAATCATTATGTCGGC